>NZ_RZOL01000123.1:0-15316 GCF_004022985.1 Mesorhizobium sp. M7A.F.Ca.ET.027.02.1.1
GTCGGCGATCCGCGCGCCTGTCTGCTCGATCTTGCCAAGGCAGCGGTCGAACGCGGTCGCCACCTCGCCTTCCGTCTCTTCGAAAAGGACGCCGCGATGGCCGGCGAGGTGCCGACCGCGCTGATGCCGATTGCCCTTGCAGGGCTTCGCATAGGCATTCCGCGCGGCGTCCTTTTCGAAGAGACGGAAGGCGAGGTGGCGACCGCGTTCGACCGCTGCCTTGGCAAGATCGAGCAGACAGGCGCGCGGATCGCCGACCTGTCGATCGACGATCTGCTTGCCGATTTGCGCGCGGCCACCAAGCGTGGCTCGATCGCTGCGATGGAAGGGGCCGAAGTGCATGCCGACTGGCTGGCGACAGGAGCGTCGGTGCCGGTCGACCCGCATGTCAGCGGACCTTTGTCGCGGGCGGCAATGCTGCCGACGCCTGTCTACATCAGGGCAATGCGTCGTCGCGCAGCACTTGCCGCCGCCATGGACGAGCGGCTGGCATCGGTCGATGTACTGGCTCTGCCGACCACGCCGGTGACGGCGCCGACCATCGTCTCGATGGCTGACGGCGCCGAGCTGCGCGACCGCACCGAGGGCCTGCTGCTGCGCAACACGCAGGTAGCCAACCAGTTCGATCTCTGCGCGATCTCGCTGCCGATGCCGGGCACTCCGCTGCCGGCCGGCCTGATGCTGGTGGCGCGCAACGGGCATGACCGGCGCCTGCTGCGGATTGCCGCTGAAATAGAGCAGCTGCTTGGCGCGTGACCAGGGCTGGACTGAATATCAGTGCGACGAACAGTGCTTGCGTTCGCTGTCCTTGGCGGTCCGCACGATACGGGTCGCGACAAGCCAGGGGAGATTGTACTTCTTGCCGGTGATGGTCTGGGTGCGGTGCTCGATCGAGCCCCTGACGACGATCTTGCCGGCATAAAGCGCGTCGGAAAGATCGGTTATCGCCTTGTCGGCCTGCGGCAACCCGCTTGGGTCGATCGAGACGCCCTTGATGATCGCCACGGTGGCAAGGTCGAGTGCGCTGTTCGACGGGCACGGCGCCTTGAAGCAGCGCAGCCCGTTGTCACAATAGACATAGCTTATTTCGGCCGCGAATGACGGCATGGCGCAGAGCGAACACACGACGGCTACCAGGGATGCGAGGCGTGGATCGGACATGGCCCTCAGCGTCGCGGAGAATTGGGGCGAAACCGCGATGCGTTACGGGCTCGCCGGAAACCGCCGCCGATAGTGATCGACCACTTCCGGATTGCGCAGATTGACCGGCAGCTTGTTGGCCAGCACCAACAAGGCTTCACCCGCCGCGCCGACGCCCATGCGCATCATCGATTCCTCGGTGATCCCGGCCATGTGCGGCGTGATGATGACATTGTCGAAGCCGAAATAGGGATGGTTCGACGGCAGCGGCTGTGTCGCAAAAACATCGAGCGCGGCACCGCCGATACGGCGTTTCTGCAACGCCTCGATCAGCGCATCGTCATCGATGACCGGTCCGCGCGACACGTTGATCAGCAGCGCATGCGGCTTCATGCGGGCGATCCGCTCACGGTTGATCAGGCCGCGCGTTTCCGGCGTCAGCGGGCAGCACAGAACGATGATGTCGCTCTGCTCGACGAGAGCGTCGATCGACAGGAAGCCGACCTTGTCCGGCGCCGGCTGCATGCTGCGCGTCGTTGCCACCACCTTCAGGTCGAAGCCGTGCGCGGCGATATGGCCAACCGCCTGGCCGACGGCGCCGAGGCCGACGATGCCGATCGTCTTGCCGGCAAGCTCGCTGCTGGAATTGGCGTGCTCGCGGCCGGCGAGCCAGCCTTTGGTGCGCAGGTCACGGTCAACGACGCGGAAGTTGCGCAGCAAGGCCAGCGCCGCGAACATGACGTGCTCGGCAACCGAGCGGGCATTGACTGCCGGCACATTCGCCACCAGCACGCCGGCGGCCGCCGCTGCTTCCATCGGGATCATGTCGAGCCCGGCGCCATGACGGATTGCCGCCCGCAGCAGCTTTGCGCCGTCGAAAAGCTGTGGTGGCAGCGGCGCGCGCACGATGACGATGTCGGCATCCTTCGCCTCGGCGGCCAGCGTGGCCGGATCGATGGCGGAGGCGACGACGAGTTCTCCGGCGCCGGCCAGCATGGCCGAGGCGCGCGGGTGCAGGGCGTGGGTCGTGAGGATTCGGGCCATGTCGGTCAAGCTTTTTCGAGCGCCGGGCTTTGAGGTTCCTCGCCATGGCCCTCGATCAGGCCTTTCCAGTAGCTCTCAGCCCCTTGCAAATGGGCGCTCATCAGCGCCTGGGCGAGATTGCCATCGCGGCGCAGCAGCGCCTCATAGATCTGGATATGCTCGGCATGCGAGCGCACGTTGCGCTCGGGGTCGTTGAAATAGATCGGCAGGCGCTGCTCGCCCATCATGTAGTAGACGCTGCAGACATTGTGGAAGACGCTGTTCTTGGTGGCGCGCACGATCTCGAGGTGGAATTCACGGTCTTCCCTGGCAAGCCCTTCGCCGGCGGCAATGCGCTCTTCCGAAACCTTCAGGATTTCACGCAGCCGCTCGAAATTCTCCTCGGTGGCGCGCGAACAGGCAAGTTCGGCCGCCTTGATCTCGTGGATCTTGCGCAGTTCGACCGTCTCGTAGATCTGGATCGGGTCGAGCGGCAGGCCCGCGCGGGCAAAGAGCGCCATGGCCTCCACGCTGGCCTGCTTGGTGTCGATGTAGATACCGGACTTGGCCCGGCGCTCGACGATGCGCATGGCCTCCAGGATGGCCAGCGCCTCGCGGATCTGGCCGCGGCTGACGGCGAAATGCTCCGCCAGTTCGCGTTCCGAAGGCGTTCGGCCGCTCTCCTTGTCCGAATGGGAGAACAGGTAGGCAGCGAGTTCCGCGAGGAGGTTCTTTTCTTTCATCGTCAACCGCGTTGCGCGTGCGCCTCCAGGAACCGCTCCGAAATGGTGAATCCCAGGCCCGGTTTTTCCGGGATCGCTATCATGCCGTCCCTGGCTTCGACAGTCTCTTCGACCAGATCATGGATCATCGGGTTGGCGCCGAGCGAATATTCGACGGTGAAACTCGACGGCGAGGCGGCGCAGACATGCAAGCCTGCGAAAAAACAGGGCGCGCCGGCCCACAAATGCGGTGCAAAGCGCAGATTGAAGGCGCTGGCGATGGTGCCGATCTTCATCGCCTCGCTGATACCGCCGCAGAAGGCGGGATCCGGCTGGAAAATGTCGGCGGCTTTCAGCACCGCGAGATCGCGGAAGGCATAGCGTGTCGCCTCGCTTTCGCCGGTGGCGATCGGGACGGCACCTGACGCCCGCACTTCAGCCATGCCGGGCTTGTCGTCGGCGATGATAGGCTCCTCGAACCAGGCGAGGTCCAGATCGTTGACGAGATGGATGAAGCGCTTGGCCTCGGCCACCGTGTAGGTGCCGTGCGCGTCGACCATCAGTTCGACATCGGGGCCGAGCGCCTGCCGTGCGGCCCGCACGCGGCCGGCCGAAATGTGCGCCGCGCCATCCATGGCGCCAACCCGCATCTTCAGCGCCTTGAAGCCGCCCTTGGCGATGTAGGATTTCAACTGCTCGCCGATGGCGTCGGCAGCCGCCCAGCCGCCGGACGCGTAAGCCGGCATGCGATCGAACTTGCGGCCGCCCAGCAGCCGCCAGACCGGAACGCCAAGCGATTTGCCAAGAATGTCCCACAGCGCGATGTCGACGGCGCTGATGGCGGCGATGCTCATGCCGCGCCGCGCCAGTTGCGGCATGGCGTGGCCGCCGCGCGCTGCGCTGTCGTGGCGCACGCCATTGTAGAGCATCTCCCATATGACGCCGATGTCCGCCGGATCGCGGCCGACCAGCTGAGGCCCGACCTCATGGTTCAGCATGTGGACGAGTGCACCGTAGCTGCCGGCACTGCCGGCGGCGTTCTTGCCTTCGCCCCAGCCGACCAGCCCGTCATCGGTTTCGATGCGCAGGATGGCGGCGTCGAAGGTCGTCACCTGACCGAAGTCGCTGCGGTGCTGCCGAGCGGCTTCGATCGGAACGCGGATCCACCAGGCTTGGACGGACTTGATACGCATATTCTTCCCCAGCCCCGCCGCCGGTCAGGGCGGAAGGGCGAATTTCCCAGAGGCAGTCGGCTACTTGATCAGCGGCAATAACGTTTCGGCGTTGATGCGCATCTGGTCGGTGTAGAATTTCTCGGTGAGCACGCTGGAGCCGTGGTCCTGGATGAACTTCAGCTGCTCGGGCGAGATGTCGACCGGATTGCGCTCGACCATGTCGGGATAGGGGGCTGCCGGCGTCCGGTCGACGGGCGCGACGAACTCATTGGTCAGCGCGCCGTCGTAGCCGATCTCGCGCAAGGTGGCGACGATCTTCGGCCAATCGATCTGGCCGAGGCCGGCGGCAAACCGGTTGTTGTCGGCGACGTGGAAGTCGAACAGGCGCTTTCCGACCTGCCGGATCGCGTCATGGACGTTAAATTCTTCCATGTGGATGTGGTAAGCGTCTAGGCACACGCCGCATTCGGGGCTGACCGCGTCAGCCAGCGCCAGTGCCTGGGCGCCGCGATTGAACAGATAGGTCTCGAAGCGGTTGAGGGGTTCGACAGCGATCTTGACGCCGACCTTCTTGGCGTGGGTGAAGCATTCACGGGTGGCGTCGACGACCCACTTCCATTCCTCTTCCTCGGTCCCGTCAGGCACGACCTTGCCGACGGTGGCCGGAACCAGCGTGATGATCTCGCCATCGAGTTCGCTGACCATGGTCAGCACGTCCTTGACATACTGAACGGAACGCTCGCGCTGGCCCTGGTTCCTGGCGGCAAGATTGCGCTCGCCCAGCATCAGGGTCACCGCGCCCCAGCAGCGAATACCATGCTCCTTCAGCAGCGCCCGGGTCTCCTTGGTCTTGTACTGCTCGGGCTCGCCGGAAATCTCGATCGACTCATAGCCGAATTTCTTGATGCGCTTGAGCGTCGTCTCCAAGGGTTCCGCGCGCATCCAGTTGTGCGTCGAAAGATGCATGGTCTGTCCTTCCCAAATCGTCTCTATGGTTCGCCTGCGACATGCATCGCCAAAAGGCGACACAAAGGTTCCTCCCCAAGGCGTTCCCAGCCTTTTTTCGCAAACTGGTTCGACCAATTGGGCCTGAAGCGAGGTCTACAGCAAATTCTCCAGATCGGCAAGAAGCGCTGGGGTGCAACTCTCTCAATGGATTATTTCCTTGATTATATTGAGATATATAGGCCTGCAACAGTTGATTTTGGGGTCTTGATGGCGCATTGCGCGGCTTGACCAAATTTCCACATTTGGTAATACCAGAATGGCGGTGCGTGCAAGCACCCGTTGAGAAAAGACCAAAGTGGCTGGCCCTGCTTCCAATCGGCGCTATGCTCGGTCGAGAGAGAAATGAGGGAGGATGCGATGCCGACGACAATGAAGGGCCCTGGGCTGTTTCTGGCGCAGTTCGCGGGCGACGCCGCGCCGTTCAACTCACTGGCGTCGATCACCAAATGGGCGGCCGGTCTCGGCTACAGGGGCGTGCAGATCCCGACCTGGGACGCGCGGCTGTTCGACCTCAAGAAGGCGGCTTCTTCCAAGGCCTATTGCGATGAGGTGAAGGGCATCTGCGCTGACGCCGGCGTCGAGATCACCGAACTGTCGACGCATCTGCAGGGGCAGTTGGTCGCGGTTCATCCAGCCTATGACGCGCAGATGGATGGCTTTGCGCCGCCGTCGGTGCACAACAATCCCGCAGCCCGGCAGGAGTGGGCTGTCGAGCAGATGAAGTTCGGCGCTAAAGCATCGCGCAATCTGGGCCTGAATGCTTCAGTGTCGTTTACCGGCTCGCTGGCTTTCCCTTACCTCTATCCGTTCCCGCAGCGACCGGCTGGACTCATTGAGGAAGCGTTTGGCGAGCTCGGCAAACGCTGGAAGCCGATCCTCGACGTCTACGAGGACAACGGCGTCGATGTCGGCTATGAAATTCACCCCTCTGAGGACGTGTTCGACGGCGCCACTTTCGAGATGTTCCTCGACGCGGTCGGCGGCCACAAGCGCTGCAATATCAACTACGATCCGTCGCACTTCCTGCTGCAGCAGCTCGACTATCTAGAATTCATCGACATCTATCACGAGCGCATCAAGGCGTTTCACGTCAAGGACGCCGAGTTCAACCCGACCGGCCGGCAAGGCGTCTATTCCGGCTACCAGAGCTGGACCAACCGCGCCGGGCGCTTCCGTTCGCTGGGCGATGGACAGGTGGATTTCGGCGGCATCTTTTCCAAGCTGACGCAGTACAATTATGATTCCTGGGCGGTACTGGAGTGGGAGTGCTGCCTGAAGCATCCGGAGGATGGTGCGGCCGAAGGCGCGCCTTTCATCGAGCACCATATCATCCGGGTGACCGAAAAGGCATTCGACGACTTCGCCGCCGGCACCACCGACAAGAAGATGCTGCGCGCCATGATGGGCATCTAGCGCGGTTTCCCCTCCCCCTCGAGGGGAGGGTGGCCCGAAGGGCCGGGAGGGGTCGGTTCATGCCGAGCTCTGCCTCAACGACCCCACCCGATCCGCTGCGCGGATCGACCTCCCCTCAAGGGGGAGGTGAGCAACAGCGAGGAGCAAGATATGGTCGGCGCATCGAAGTCGGAAACGGGAGGCGGCCCGATCCGCTACGGCATGGTCGGCGGCGGGCAAGGCGCGTTCATCGGCGCGGTGCACCGGATCGCGGCGCGGCTGGACAATGATTTCGTGCTGGTTGCCGGTGCTTTGTCAGCCGACCCGGCCCGTGCCAAGGCCTCGGCCGCCGAACTGGGGCTCGACCCCGCACGCAGCTATGCATCCTATGCCGAGATGGCCAAGGCCGAGGCGAAGCGCCCCGACGGCATCGAGGCAGTGGCCATCGTCACGCCCAACAATGTCCATGTGCCGGCGGCAAAAGCTTTCCTCGAGGCCGGCATCCACGTCATCTGCGACAAGCCGCTGGCGACGACCCTGGCCGAGGCGAAAAAGCTTGCGGCGATAGTCGAGAAGACCGGCAAGGTGTTCGTGCTGACGCACAACTACACCGCCTATCCGATGATCCGGCAAGCACGCGAAATGGTCGCCAAAGGTGTTCTCGGCGACATCCGCATCGTGCAGTCCGAATATCCGCAGGACTGGCTGACCGAGGATTTGGCCGCGACAGGCCAGAAGCAGGCGGCGTGGCGCTCCGACCCCAAGCAGGCAGGCGCCGGCGGTGCGCTGGGCGATATCGGCACGCATGCCTACAACCTCGCCCGCTTCGTCTCAGGGCTGGAACTGGACTCCCTGTCGGCCGATCTCGACGCCTTCGTGCCGGGCCGGCTACTCGATGACAACGTCAACGTCATGCTGCGCTTCAAACCTATCGGCAAGACGCATCCGGCCAAGGGCATGATCTGGGCAAGCCAGGTGGCGCCCGGCCACGAGAACGGGCTGAAGCTGCGCATCTACGGCTCCAAGGGCGGGCTGGAATGGGTGCAGGCCGACCCGAACTATCTCTGGTACACGCCGTTCGGCCAGCCGAAGCAATTGATCACCCGCAACGGCGCCGGCGCGCTGCCGGTGGCGGGCCGTGTCAGCCGCGTGCCGTCGGGTCATCCCGAGGGCTATCTCGAAGGTTTCGCCAACATCTACCAGGAGGCCGCACGCGCCATCCGCGCGGCACGCCGCAAGGGCGGCAAGCCGCCCAAGGACGTCGTCTTCCCGACCATCCAGGACGGCGTCGAGGGCATGGCCTTCATCGAGGCCTGCGTGAAATCGTCGAAGAAGAATGGGGCGTGGACGAAGCTGTAGTCGCACGGCGGGTAACGAAGGCCCCCTCACCCGGATTGCCAGCCGAATTGCGAAGGGCAATTCGGGGCAATCCGACCTCTCCCCGAGGGGAGAGGAGGAAGCCGAGGCCCGTGCTCGTCTCTTCTCCCCTCGGGGAGAAGGTGACCGCGAAGCGGCCGGATGAGGGGACTTTGCGCGAAGCTGACGGGAACAGCCCGCACGCAGCATCAAATGGGGAGGGGCGTCGATGAAAATCGGCATGTGCATGTTCTTGTGGACGACGGCGGTGTCGAAGAAACACGAGCCGCTGTTGCGCGACATCAAGGCGACCGGCTTCGATGGCGTCGAGATACCGATCTTCGCCGGCGCGCCGGACGACTACAAAAAACTCGGCGATCTGCTCGACCGCATCGGACTGGAGCGAACCTCTGTTTCGGCCATGGGCGATCCGGCGATGAATTTGATCTCGGCCGACGCGGCGACGCGCAAGGCCGGGGTCGACTACATGAAATGGGCGATCGACTGCGCGCAGGCACTTGGCGCCAGCACGCTGAGCGGCCCGCTGCATTCGACGCTCGGGTCGTTTTCCGGCTCCGGACCGACCTCTGCCGAGAAAAAGCGCTCCGTCGCCTCGCAACGCGCGATCGGCGACCATGCCGGCAACAAGGGCGTCACCATCGGCCTCGAGGCGCTCAACCGCTTCGAATGCTATCTCCTCAACACGATGGCGGATCTGTCGGAGCATATCGACGCCATCGACCGGCCGCACATCAAGGCGATGTACGATACTTTCCACGCCAATATCGAGGAGGCCGACCCGATCGGCGCCTACACGAAACATCGCAGGAATGTCGTGCATATCCATATTTCGGAGAATGATCGCGGCGTGCCGGGGCGCGGCAACATTCCCTGGACAGAAACATTCTCAGCCATCCGCAAGAGCGGCTATGACGACTGGCTGACGATCGAGGCGTTCGGCCGCTCGCTGAAGGACTTGGCGGCGGCAACGAAGGTGTGGCGCGATTTTTCCGAGACGCCGGAAGCGGTCTATCGGGAGGGGTATAGGCATATCAAGAGCGGGTGGAAGAAGGCGGCTTAGGCGCCCTGACCCATTTTCTATTTGCGTTCGCGGCGGTTGCCAGGTGGTTCCCCCGCTCCGTCTCGGCTTCGCCGAGCCACCTCTCCCCCCTCCGGAGGGAGAGGAAAGGGAGCTTGGTGGCTGGTCTAGAAAGACAGGCGTCGGCTCGGACAGCCTGGCGCCTTTCCTCTACCCCGTCGATCGGGGGAGAGGTGTCGAGCGTAGCTCGACGGAGTGGGGGGCGATCCTTGGGCGCCGGACGAGACGACTTGCGCTTCTGCATCACAAGCCTACCCCTGCTCGGCCTGGATCCTGTTGTAGTCGTGGATTGTCCGGCTCAGCCGGCGGCGCAGGAAGTTGGAGATGTTGTCGAAGATGAAGACGACGAACAGGATCAGCAGCACCATGTAGAAGACGTTGGCCCAGTTGGAATTGGTGCGCATCGCTTCCCAGAGCTTGAGGCCAATGCCGCCGGCGCCGACGGCGCCGATGATGGTGGCGCCGCGGGTGTTGGATTCCCACTGGTAGAGCGTCTGGCTGATGAAGATGGGGATGATTTCCGGCATCACGCCATAGCGCTGCACCAGCAAGCCATTGGCGCCGGTCGACTTGATGCCCTCGCGTGGCTTGTCGTCGATGTTCTCGAGGCTTTCCGAATAGACTTTGCCGAGGGTGCCGATCTCGGTGAAGAAGATGGCGGCACTGCCTGCCAGTGGGCCGGGGCCGAAAGCGCGGGTGAAGAACAGCGCCCAGATCAACATGTCGACTGAGCGCATGAAATCAAAGAAGCGCTTCAGGATCTGGCTGAGCAACCCGCTGGGCGTGATGTTGCGGGCGGCGAAGAAGGCAAGCGGAAAGGCGACGATGCCACCGAGCAGCGTGCCCAGAAAAGCCATGACAATGGTCTGTAGCAGCTTCGTCCAGACGTCGCCGTGCTGCCATTGGGCGTTGTTCCAGATGTTGTTGCCGGCCAGCGCGAGGTTCGAGGTGCCCGGCTTGAGTTCGGGCCCGGACACGATCAGCGAGATGACTTCGCCAGCGGACTTGCCGAAGAAGGGTGAGCGTGTGTCGAACACGAAATTTGCCCAGCCGAGGAAGCGTTTGCGGACTTTTACCCGGTCTACGGTGACGCGCACCTCGCCGACAAAGCCCATCTTGGCGACGATTTCATCGTCATGCACGGTCACCCAGTCCGGCACAGGGCCCGAGACTACCGGCTTGCCGCTGGTCAACGCTACCGGCACTGTTTGTCCATGAGCAACAATGGTCGCATAGGTCTTGTCGAACGTGACGGACTTTGCCTGGCCATCGATCCGCACGGTGAAGGAGCCGTCGGCATTCTTGATTACCCAATCCGGATTGGGATTCTCGCCCAGCGCCGAAAAACGCGGATATCTGGGCGTAATCTCCGGCTGGTCGAGCCGGAATTCCGGTTGCAGATCGTAGCTGACCCATTGCGTCAGGAAGAGCGGCAGCCGTTCCCAATGCGATTCGCGCAAAACGTGCGGCAGGCTGAAGAACCATAAGGCATAGACGAGATAGAGGAGCGTGCCGACGAACAGGAGCAACGGGCCGAAGCGCTTGTAGGCCGGACGCCGGAACACGTGCGGGTAGCGTTCCTCGATCGCTTTGATTTTATCGACGGTCATGGCCATGGTCAGGTGGCGCTCATCAAAAAGGCCTGTTCGCCGACCAATTTGCGGCGCAGCCAGGCGGAGAACTGGTCGATGATGAAGATGGTCGTGAACAGCAGCAGCACCAGCGCCAGCGTCTTGGCGCCGAAGCCGCGCGAGATGGAGAGCTTCAGCTCCTCGCCGATGCCGCCGCCGCCGACGGCGCCGATGATCGTCGATGCCCGAACATTGATCTCGATCCGCAGCAGCGTGTAGGACATGAAATTGGGCAGCACCTGCGGCAGGTCGGCGAAGCGCACCCGCTCGAACCAGTTGGCGCCGACCGCCGTCAAGCCTTCCTCGGCGCGCATGTCGATGTTCTCGTTGATCTCGTAGAACAGCTTGCCGAGTGCGCCGATCGAATGCAGGCCGATGGCGATGATGGCCGCGATGGGACCGGTCGAGACGATGGCGGCGAACAGGCCGGCAATGACGATTTCGGGAAAGGCGCGCAGCAATTCCATGAGGCGCTTGACGATGAGCCGCAGCACCGGGTGCGGCGTCAGATTGCGCGCCGCGATGAACGAGAAGGGCACGGCGAAGACAAAGCCGATGAAGGTCGAGACCAGCGCCACATTCACCGTGGTCAGCATCAGCTCGAAATATTCGGGGATGTAGAGCCCGCCCCAGATATAGACCCGGCCGAGCGGAAAGTTGAATTCCTGGGTACCGGTGTCGTGCGGCGAGGCGATGTCGAATAGCGCGCGCCAGACGTCGTTCCAGTCCATGGGAACCAGCCAGCTCAGGAAATCCAGAATGTGCGGCAGGCGGTCAAAAAAGTGCCCGGCATTGGCTTCGTCGGCAAACCACATGCTGGAAAACATCGCAACAAGCAGCAAGCCAACGCCGAGTGCTGTATAGAGCCGGCGCAGGGACGTCTGGCTTCGCCAGGCATCGGCCATCTGGTGGGTGGGGGCTGTCACTGAAATGGTCATGATCGGAGATGCAGAAAGGGCGGTACTTTGAACGCACCGCCCTTTCCGGTTTCGCCGTTAGCCGCCGATGGCTGCCTTACGGGCTTCGACGATGACGTTGTAGAAGTCCGCCTTCACCGGGACGTAGCCGGTAAAGTCGCCGCCTTCGACGCCTTCGAAGCAGGCCTTGTCCTTGGTCGGCAAGGCGGTGAAGAAGGCGGCCAGCTTGGCGGTCATCTCGTCGCCGAGCGCGGTGCGCACGACCAGCGGGCCGTTCGGGATCAGGCCCGAGCGCCAGACTTCGACCAAGTCGTTGGGGTCGACGGCGCCCTTGGCGACTACCTTGTGGAAGCTACCGGAGGTGAAGCCGTTCTTGAAGTCGCCGACGCCCGAAGAATCGTCTACCGCGACATCGACCTTGCCGTCGCGCACGGCGAGAATGTTGTTCTCATGGCCGCCGTTGAACTGGGTCGAGGCAAAGAACGTCTCGTTCGAAGCGCCGGTGTCCTTCGGAATCTGGGTCAGCGGGATCAGATAGCCGGAGGTCGAATCCGGATCGGCATAGCCGAGTTTCTTGCCTTTGGCCGACTTGATGTCGGTGATGCCGGAGGATTTCAGTGCCAGGCCGATCGAATAATAGCCGGTGGCGCCGTCGGTCTGCTGGGTGGTGAGGATCGGGGTGACCGCCTTCGGGTCCTTGAGAACGACGCTGGCGTAGCCGGAAGCGCCGAGTTCGGCGAAGTCGAGCGTGCCGCCAAGCAGGCCCTGGATGACGCCGTCATAGTCGGCGGCCGGGAACAGCGAGACCTTTTCGAAGCCGAATTCGGCCTTCAGATGGTCGGCAAGGCACTGGTAGTTGCGCAGCCGGTCGGTTTCGTTTTCGCCGCCGAGAATGCCGACGCGAAATTCCTTCATATCGGCCGCTTGGGCCATGCTGGTCGCCATGGCGAGCACCGAAACGGCGCTGAAAACCATCTTCCTGAACATTGGATATTTCTCCTGTAGGTTCCGGCCCCGCGCCGGCAGCGTTATCGATTTTGACAGGTGCCCTTGACGTGGACTGGCGATCCCAACCGCTCTCAATATCCCGGGAATGCGGGCTCGAGCGGTCCGGCGGATGCGGCGATCTTGCGGCTGAAGGCAACGCTGGTCGAAGTGATGGCCTCGGAGATCTCCTGGCCATTGCTGTCGGCGCCGTAGACGAGGCGCACGGCCTCGCGGTTGAGTTCTTCCGGCGGGCCGTCGAAGACGACCTTGCCGGCGGCCATGCCGATGATGCGGTTGCAATAGGTACGGGCGGTATCCAGCGTGTGCAGATTGGTGACGACGGTGATGCCTTCGCGCAGATTGATGTCCTGCAGCGAATCCATCACCACCTTGGCGTTGAGCGGGTCGAGCGAGGCGATCGGCTCGTCGGCGAGGATCACCTTGGGCTGTTGCATCATGGCGCGGGCAATGGCGACGCGCTGCTGCTGGCCGCCCGACAAGGTGCCGGCGGGCTGCAGTGCGGTGCGGGCGATATCGAGCCGCTCGAGCGCGGCGACCGCCTCGGCGCATTCGGCGCGGGAGAACATGCCGAGCAGGTTGGACATGGTGGAACGGTGGTTCAGCTTGCCGAGCAGCACATTGGTCAGCACGTCGAGGCGCGGCACCAGGTTGAACTGCTGGAAGATCATGGCGCAGTCGCGCTGCCAGCGCCGCAGCGGCGAGCCGCTCAGCTTCGAGACCTCGGCGCCGTCAAAAAAAATCGACCCCTGGCTGGGATCGATGAGACGGTTGATCATGCGAAGAAGGGTCGATTTGCCGGCGCCCGAACGGCCGATGACGCCAACCATCTGACCCTGCGGGATGGCGATGTTGATGTTGCTGACGGCGGTGTTCTTGCCAAATCGTCGGGTGACACCGCGGATTTCGAGCGTGGCGGAATTTGCTGGCATGGGGCAGGTTCCAGTCCGGACCATTGATCGTCAGGCATTCGCCTAGCGCAGCCACATGAACCTGCCGTGTCGCGGTGATGTCAGTTTTGTTACGCTCCACAGGCCGGAGCCTGTGGCCGGCCCAGGACCAGCAGTCGAAGGTGATGTGGAATGCAGGCCTGGCGAGTTGGTGCCGATGGCAAGACGGCACCACGTGATGCGCACATACTCGCCCGTGGCGCGCTGGCGACGGCGAGGCCTTCCTTTAGGCGTTCCAGACAAGGGCCGTCATGGTGTCGAGAGGCACGTCATGCGGATAGCAGGGGCCAGGCGGTTTGCCCCGCTGCCCGGCGTCAGTGGCGGCCCATTCCTGGACGTCGCTATCCGCCATATTTCTCCAGGAAGGCCTCGGCCTCAAGCTCCCGGAAGTCATCCAACGCGGTCCGCAGCCTTGCATGATCCCAGTCCCACCAGGCGAGCGCCTGGTAGCGTTCGGCCGTGCGACGATCGAAGCGCTCGCGGATCGGCTTTGCCGGCACGCCGGCGACGATGGTGTAAGGCGCGACATCTTTCGAGACGACAGCACCGGCGCCGACCGCGGCGCCATCGCCGACGATGACGCCGGGCAGGATGGTCGAGCCATGGCCGAGCCAGGTGTCGTGGCCGATGGTGACACGTTTGGCGCGGCGCTGGGCGAAGAATTCTGTCTCGTGCTCGGCATCGTCCCAGTAGTCCGAGGCGCGATAGGTGAAGTGATGCAGCGTCGGCCGCCAGGTCGGGTGGTTGGTGGCGTTGATGCGCACAGCGGCGGCGATGTTGGCGAACTTGCCGATTGTCGCGCACCAGACGGAGCAGTCCTGCATCATGTAGGAATAGTCGCCAAGTTCGCCTTCCGAGACCCGGCTGCGGTCGGCGATCTCGGTCCAGCGGCCGAGCGTCGAATTCTGTACATCCGCCGTCGGGTGGATCAGCGGCGTCTCGGACAATTTCCTGCTCATGCGGCGATTTTTCCGGACGCGAAAGCGGTGACGTCGATGATGCGGTCGGCAACCGCCTCGCGCACGTCGTGGTCATGGAAGATGCCGAGCAGGGCGACATCAGCCGCCTTCTTGGCGGCGATGAGTTCGATCACGACGTCGCGGTTCCTGGCGTCGAGCGAAGCGGTCGGTTCGTCGAGCAGCAGGATCGGATGCTCGGTGATGAAGCCGCGCGCGATGTTGACGCGCTGCTGCTCGCCGCCGGAAAAGGTCGCAGGCGGCAAAGCCCAGAGTTTCTCCGGCAGGTTGAGCTGTGCCAGCAAGGCGCGCGCCTTGCCGCGGGCAATCTCGCGATCCTCGCCGCGCTCGACCAGCGGTTCGGCGACGACATCGAGCGCCGAAACGCGCGGCACGGTGCGCAGGAACTGGCTGACATAGCCGATCGTTTGCCGGCGCACCGCAAGCACGGTGCGAGGGCTGGCGGTGGCCAGGTCGATCAGCCCGTCATCATGCGTGACGATGATCTGGCCTTCGTCGACGGCATAGTTGCCGTAGAGCATCTTCAGGATCGAGCTCTTGCCGGCACCGGACGGGCCGCCGAGCACGGTGCATTCGCCGGCCCTGATCGAGAACGAGACACCGGCGACAACAGGCAGTTTGATGCCGTCGCGCAGGTGCATGGTGAAGCTCTTGGCAACGTCGGAGACAACGAGGGGGGTCGGCATGGTTATACCTGAAGTATCGAGGAAACGAGGAGCTGCGTGTAAGGCGCGCGCGGGTCGTCGAGCACGCGGTCGGTGAGACCGCTTTCGACGACGCGGCCGTCCTTCATCACCATCATGCGCTGCGACAAAAGCCGCGCCACGGCAAGGTCATGGGTGACGACGATGGCCGCCAGACCAAGATCGGTGACCAGACCGCGCAACAGGTCGAGCAGGCGCGCCTGCACCGAGACGTCGA
>NZ_RZOL01000124.1:0-15280 GCF_004022985.1 Mesorhizobium sp. M7A.F.Ca.ET.027.02.1.1
ATATCGGCTATGCCTATCATATCCGCAGCGGCTCCATCTCGCGCGTGCTCGAGCTTCACCACGTCGAAGCGATGCGCAGGGCGGATGCCGTGTTCGCTCAAACCCATCGGATGGATGAGGCCGCGCAGGCCGCGTTTGCACGGCGCGGCCGCAGCCTGCGCAAGGCGGCATCGTTTCTGTCACTGGTACAGCACATCAAGGCGCGGTCCCCGCTCAAGGCGATCCGGACAGCGCTCAGCGACCCGGCGGCGGTCAGGCATATGGGCATGCCGATCGCCGTGCGGTTGCGAAGAATGGCGGCACAATTTGCCGTTGGGGCGGGGAGGTGAAGATGCAGGCACATGGAGGGATTTTTCGTGGCCTGTGAATGGACTGAAGTCGATCTCCTCAGAAGGAATTTGCGATGAAGAAAATCAGGAAGGCCGTGATACCGGTGGCGGGGCTTGGAACAAGATTCCTGCCGGCGACCAAGTCGATGCCAAAGGAAATGCTTCCCGTGGTCGACAGGCCTGTCGTGCAATATGCGGTGGACGAGGCCTTCGAGGCGGGCATCGAGCACATCGTCTTCGTGACTGGCCGCAACAAGGCGGTGATCGAGGACTATTTCGACCTGCATCCGGAATTGATCGGCACCCTGGAGCAGACCGGCAAGAAGACCCAGTTGGAGGCGCTCGAAAGCATGCTGCCTGTGGCCGGTGCCACCAGCTTCATCCGCCAGCAATCGCCGCAAGGCCTCGGCCATGCCGTCTGGTGCGCGCGCGAGGTTATCGGCAACGAGCCCTTCGCCTTGCTGCTGCCGGACATGGTGTCCTTCGGAGGGCGCGGATGCCTCGCCGAAACCGTCGATCTTTATGAGCGCACGGGCGGCAACGTGATCGCCGTCGAGCGTTGCGAACCGAGCGAGACCAACAAATACGGCATCGTTGGCCGTGGCGCCCAGATCGGTGGCGGTTTCGAGGTGACGGCCATGGTCGAGAAGCCGGCGCCGGCCAATGCGCCGTCGAATTTTTACATCAATGGCCGCTACATCCTGCAGCCCGAGATTTTCGCGCTTCTGGGCAATCAGCAGCGCGGCGCCGGCAACGAGATTCAATTGACGGACGCCATGGTTCGTCTGTCGAAGGATCAGCCGTTCTTCGCCCAGCCTTTTAAGGGTCGCATGTTCGACTGCGGTTCCAAGGAAGGGTTCATCCAGGCCAACATCGCCTTCGCGCTGGCGCGCGACGACATGAAGGGTCCGGTTTTCGAGATGCTTCAGGAGTTCGTCCGGTCGCATGAACGCCAGGAAGAAGCCGCATAATGCCCATCTTTCGGGAGCATGGTCAGATGGCCGGCGAAGAGGGGCCGGCAGGTTCTCGCCGTCTGGCACGACGCTTGCTTCGCTTCTGGCGATGCTCCCGATCTTCGAGGCGCCTGCAAGCCAAGGCATGATCCCGGAAAGTGGGTCCCGGTTTCCGGAAAAGATCATGTTGAAACAGTGAGATAGAGTCCATTGCGATGGACCGGCTCTAGAATTGGACCGAAGATGAATTATGCCAACTTTCCTCTCGACAAGAGGATGCCATTGCCGAATTCGGACGCAGGAGACGGCGAAGACTTCATCGATATCGAGCGGCTGCTTGGCATGGCCGCACGGCAGGCCAAGGTGGTTGCCGTGTGTGCCGTCATCGGTCTCTTCCTGGGCTTGCTCTATTTGCAGACAACTCCGCCCAAATATCAGTCGGTCGCCAGCGTGCTGATCGACGAAGGCTTGAACAAGATTGTCGACGACATTTCGGCGACGTCGACAACCATGCAGACCGATTCGGCGATCCTGAGCCAGATCGAGATCCTGACCTCGACGCGGCTTGCCGCCGTGGTCGTCGACAAGCTGAAGCTCGACCAGAACGACACGTTCATGAATCCGCCCCAGTCGGCGCTTGCCCAAGGCATAGGCCTCATCCGCGGCCTGATCCAGTATGTCCGCCCCAGCTCTTCCATGCCGGGTGGCACTGACTTCAGCAAGCTCGACCCGGCCGCCCGCGATGCGCTGATCGCCACGTCGCGCCGCGACTACGCGATCCTCAAGCTGCAGAGCGAGGTGCGGGCAACGCGCATCGGGCGAAGCTACGTCATCGCGCTCGGCTATCAGGCGACGGACCCGGCTTTGGCAAACGCGATCACCAAGGCCTACGCCGATGCCTATCTCGCCGATCAGCTCGACGCCAGCTTCGATGCCACCGAGCGGGCTGCGGTCTGGCTCCAGGGCCGGTTGACGGAGCTGCGCCAGAGCTCGCAGGCAGCTTCGCTTGCGGTTGAGAAATTCAGGGCCGAACACGGGCTGGCCGCCAACAGCGATGGCCAGCTGATGAGCGACAAGCAGCTTTCCGACCTCAACGCCCAGCTTATCGTGGCGCAGGCCGACACCGCGCGCGCCAGCGCCCGCTACCAGCAGTACAAAGCCATTGTCGACAGCGGCTCCGAAAACGCCTTCAAGGATGCCGCCATATCGAGCGACCAGCCGAGCAGCTCGGTCATATCGGCGCTCAAGACCCGCTACCTCACGGTGGCCAAGCGTCTGCAGGACGTCGAGGCGAATTTCGGCCCCGAGCACCCGCAGGCGGTGGCTCTCTCCAAGGAGAAGGCCGACATATCGACGCAGATTTTCGGCGAGCTGAAGCAGCTGACCGAAAGCTATCGCAACGAATATGAGGTGGCGCAGGCACGCGAGACCGCGCTCCGGGCCAACGTCGCGGCCGCACAGGGCAAGAGTTCCGTCGACAACCAGACGCAAGTCAAGCTGCGTGAACTCGATCAGCAGGCGACGGCGCTCACCACGCTCTATCAGACATTCCTCGGCCGCTATGAGGAAGCTGCGCAACAGCAATCCTTCCCTGTCGGCAAGATCCGCATCATCTCCGACGCGTCGATGCCGATGGCGGCCTCGAGCCCGCGCACCATCGTCGTGCTCGGACTTTCGCTGGTGCTTGGCCTGCTGATGGGCGCCGGCTTTGGTGGGCTGAACGAGTTCAACGAACGCTTCTTCAGGACCGGCGAGGACGTGCGCGACCGCGTCAACCTGAAATTCCTCGGCTATCTCCCGACGATCGGCGGCAAGCTCGGCAAGGACGAAAAGCCGGGCGAGACCCAGGTAGACGCCAAGACCACCCAATCGCTGTCGGCGGCCGAAAGGCGGGCGCGCATGCGGGTCAGCATCGATTCTCCAGCCTCGATGTTCTCCGAAACGCTGCGCAGCGCCAAGATCGCCTTCGACGTCGTGATGGAAGGGCAAGGCAGCCGCGTCATCGGCGTCATCTCGGTGCTTCCCGGCGAAGGCAAGTCGACGGTCGCGGCAAATCTCGCCGGCTTGCTCGCCGCCAATGGCTCCA
Source organism: Mesorhizobium sp. M7A.F.Ca.ET.027.02.1.1 (assembly GCF_004022985.1). Classification (NCBI taxonomy): domain Bacteria; kingdom Pseudomonadati; phylum Pseudomonadota; class Alphaproteobacteria; order Hyphomicrobiales; family Phyllobacteriaceae; genus Mesorhizobium; species Mesorhizobium sp. M7A.F.Ca.ET.027.02.1.1. The sequence continues at coordinate 3,369 of NZ_RZOL01000124.1, forward strand.
AGACGCTGCTGATCGACGGCGACTTGCGCAATCCCGGCCTCAGCCGGGGCCTTGGCATGGAAACCGAGCAGGGCTTGATGGAAGCGGTGGTCAGTGGCCAGACCTGGCAGTCCGTCGGCAAGATCGACAGGCAGACGAAGCTGGCGATCATCCCGGCGGTGCTGCGCGGTCACTTCTCGCATACCAGCGAACTTCTCTCCTCGGCCGGCATGCGACGCTTCATCGAGAACGCCAAGGAGACGTTCGAATACATCGTCGTCGATCTGCCGCCGCTCGGACCAGTGGTCGACGCCAAGGCTTTCGCGCCGTTGGTCGACGGTTTTGTCCTGGTCACCGAGTGGGGGCGCACCCCGCGCGCGATGGTCAGGTCGATGCTGGAATCCGAACCCTATGTCGCCAACAAGATCGTCGGCGCGGTGCTGAACAAGGTCGATTTGAAGAAACTGGCCAAATACGGATCGTTCGGCGGCTCGGAAAAATTCTTTGATAAATATTCGAGCTACTATCTGGAAAAGTCGGAAGTGCGCGGCAAGGCGCCGGTGTGACGTCGACCGTTGCGCGAGTGGACCCTCTCTGAAGTGTATCGATCTTCAGGTCAGCACACCTGAATATCGATGCGCGTCAGGAGAAGATCAGCCTGCCTTGCTTGTCGGCGATCCTGACGGCGGTCAGGCGTCCGCTCTGGAAGGCGGCTGTGTCGATGCCGAGCCGGCGCCCTTCGAGCTTCGGGACGTCCACCGGAGTATGCCCGTGCACCACCCGGTCGAGCAGGTGCGTTGCCTCGAAGAAGTCCGAACGGATGTTGGCCAGATCGTGGTCGGTTTGCGCCGCAAGGTCGACGCCGGGCCTGATGCCGGCGTGGACGAACACGAACTTCCGCGAACGGACCATGATCGGCAGCCCGCGCAGGAAGCTGACGTGATCATCTGGAATGATCTCCCTTATGCGTCGGTCGATCTGCGCGCTGCTCCCGTAGAGGCTGGCGAGGCGCGCCGGATCGATGCCATAGGAAAACAGGGTTTGCAGGCCGCCCGTCGCCAGCCAGGGCTCGCGGGACAGATTTCCGTCGAGATAGTTCAGCATCGCCACTTCGTGGTTGCCGGCAAGACAAATGCGCTGAAACCCTTTCGGCGGCGGCGTCAGGAGGTGATCCAGCACCCGCGCCGACTGAAGCCCCCGGTCGATGTAGTCGCCAAGCATGACGATGATCTTGCGGCTCTGGAAGCGAAGCGAATCGAGCAGGATCTTCTGCTCCAGGGCACGGAGTTCCTTGTAGCAGCCATGCACGTCACCGATCGCATAGACGACGGCGTCCTGCATGTCGATATCGAGGCGCGCACGCGCCGCGATGCGGGGTTTTCGCTGGAACAGGTTCACGTGCAGGGCGTCTCGAGGCAAGCTCTCATACGGAAGGCATAAGTGCCTGTTATCATGCCCGAAACGGAGAATTCCGCAATCGTGGAAAATGCAGCCCCGCCGGGTCGGGACCGCAATGCATGTCGCTCAGAAATGAGCTCGGTCTTGGGAAAACGATCTGTGGAAACAAAGGCCTGAAGCGGGCCTGAATCGCTCAGGCGCGACATGCTTTAGGTCGGCGGCCGGCCCGGTCTGCCGGATCGTCGTCAGGCTGCCTTGAGCCGATAACGGAAAACGGTGTGGTCGAGCAGCAGCCGGATGCGTGGTTCGGCCTCGATCGCCACCAGCCAGCTTGCCGCGATCATCGTCGCGCCGACGACCGCCATCGAGAACAGATGTGGCAGACCGGCGCGAACCAGGATGCCGAGCAGGGCCGCGCCGACGACATCGTGCAGCAGGTAGAGCGGGTAGGTCAGCAGCCCGATCCGGCGCCAGCCGCTCCAGGAGAGGTCGAGCCGCAGCGACCATGCCATCAGCGCGATGCCGATGAGGAAGATGAGGATCGGCGGCGCGAACGGCATATCCCGCCCGACCTTCAGGATATGAACGTCGACTGAACTGGCGATCTGCAGCACACCACCGGCCAGGAACAGGGCGCAGAAGGCAAGTCGGGCGCCTGTCACCGCCTTGATGCGCATCAGCCACAGCATGACGCCGGTGGCGAAGAAAACGCCGTGATGCACCAGCAGCAGGTCGAGTGTGCGTGTTTCGGCAAGATCGGCCCAGCCGAGCGGATAGTAGAGGCACCAGAACAGCGTGCTGACCAAGCCGATGGCGACGGCCACAATCTCCATCAGATGGAAGCGGCCAAAGCTGAGCAGGATCCAGACGATGGCATAGAAGGCGATCTCGATGCCCAGCGTCCAGTAGACGCTGTCCACCCAAGGCGCGTACGGAACGAACAGGCCGGTGCGTAGGAGCCTGATGACGGCATCGGTCGGCCAACTGAGCCCGACAAGCAGCAGCACCACCGCCGTGACCGGTGCGCAGATCCAGACCGCCGGCGCCAGCCGTTTCACCCTTGCTTCGAAAAACTGCAGGGGTGTCGACCTTTCGGCGCTGAAGGCGATGACGAAACCGCTGATGACGAAGAAGATCTGGACGCCGACCCAGCCGGATTCGACCCAGGCGCCTATTGCCGGCTGCGGGGGAACGCCGCCCGTCGCGCGCGCCGAAACACCGTCCGGATACGCCCACACCCAGAAGCCATAGTGGTAGACCATGACCATGACGGCGGCGAGAAAGCGCAGGATGTCTACGCCACCAAATGTAATCTTCTGCTGAGCCATGCGACCTTTGTCGATGTCCCCCCGCGAACGACTTTAGGGTGCATTGCTGCGTCGCACAATAAAAGTATTGCTTGCCGATCGAAAAGGTCGTCCGCGGCCCACCCTTCAGTGGCTCAAAGTCCGATTCCGCGTTCCTTCAAGGCGGCAGTGATCTCGTCGAGAATGACCGGATCGTCGATCGTCGCCGGCATGGTCCATTCTTCCTTGTCGGCGATCTTCTGCATGGTGCCGCGCAGGATCTTGCCCGAACGCGTCTTGGGCAGGCGCTTGATCGTCACCACCGTCTTGAAGGCGGCAATCGGGCCGATGCGTTCGCGCACAAGGCCGACCACTTCATTCTCGATCAGGCCGACGTCACGCGTCACACCCGCATTCAACACCACGAAGCCCAGCGGAACTTGGCCCTTCATGGCGTCGGCAATGCCGATCACCGCGCATTCGGCGACATCGGGATGGGCCGAAAGCACCTCTTCCATGGCGCCGGTCGACAGCCGGTGGCCGGCGACGTTGATGATGTCATCGGTGCGAGCCATGACGTAGAGGTAGCCGTCCTCGTCGACCATGCCGGCATCCGCCGTCTTGTAGAAGCCGGGGAACTCGTCGAGATAGGCTTGGCGGAACCGTTGATCGGCATTCCAAAGCGTCGGCAGGCAGCCGGCCGGCAGCGGCAGTTTGATCACCACATTGCCCAGCGTGCCCCGCTGCACCTCATGGCCAGCATCGTCGAGCACGCGGATGTCGTAGCCGGGCATCGGCACGCCGGGCGAGCCGTATTTCACCGGCAGCAGGCCAAGGCCGGCGGGATTGATCGTCATCGGCGAGCCGGTCTCGGTCTGCCACCAATGGTCGACCACAGGCACATTCAGCTTCTGCTCCGCCCATTTGATGGTTTCCGGGTCGGCGCGCTCGCCGGCAAGAAACAGCGTGCGGAACCTCGAGAGGTCGTATTTAGCAATGAACTCGCCCTTCGGGTCCTGCCCCTTGATGGCGCGGAACGCGGTCGGTGCGGTGAAAAGGGCTACGACACCATGCTCCGCTATCACCCGCCAGTAGGTGCCGGCATCGGGCGTGCCGACAGGCTTGCCTTCGAACAGGATGCTGGTGCAGCCATGCAGCAGCGGTCCGTAGACGATGTAGGAATGGCCGACCACCCAGCCGACATCGGACGCCGCCCAGAACACCTCGCCCGGCTTGACGCCGAACTCGTTTTCCATCGTCCATTTCAGCGCGACCATATGGCCGCCATTGTCGCGCACGATGCCCTTGGGCTGGCCGGTCGTGCCCGATGTGTAGATGATGTAGAGCGGATCGGTGGCCAGCACCGGCACGCAATCGACATTGGCGCCCGCTGCCCGTTCGCGAGCGACGGCATCGGCGTAGTCGATGTCGAAATGCTCCTTCAACTCGCAGCGCAACTGGTCGCGCTGCAGGATCAGGCAGGCGTCCGGCTTGTGGCGGGAGATCTCGATCGCCTTGTCGAGCAACGGCTTGTAGGCAACGACGCGGCCCGGCTCCAGGCCGCAGGATGCCGAAATGATCAGCTTCGGCCTGGCATCGTCGATGCGGGTGGCAAGCTCATGCGAGGCAAAGCCGCCGAAGACCACCGAATGCACGGCGCCGATGCGGGCACAGGCGAGCATGGCGATGGCCGCCTCGGCCACCATCGGCATGTAGATGATGACGCGGTCACCCTTGCGAATACCACGGTTCTTCAGCACCGAGGTGAGTGCAACCACCTCGCGCTTCAACTCGGCATAGGTGAACTTCCTGATCGTTCCCGTGATCGCGCTGTCATGGATCAGTGCGATCTGGTCGGCGCGCCCGCCGGCGACATGGCGGTCGATGGCGTTGTAGCAGGTGTTGCAGGTGGCGCCGGTGAACCAGCGGCCATAGACGCCAGCCGTGGCGTCGAACACCTTGTTCCAGGGCGAATACCAGTCGATGGCGCCGGCTGCGTCCGCCCAGAAGCGTTCCGGGTCGCGTTTCCAGCCTTCATAGACCTCGTGATAGCGTGAAGCCATCCATACCTCCCCAGGAATGATTTTCTTCCCTCCAGATAGCGCGCTCTACCCTTGGCCGCAAATGCACGCCATTGTACGGCCGATATCGACCTGGCGCTTGGGGGCAAGCAGCTATGAAATTGCGATACGAGATTGGAGTGGGGATGTTTGCTGCTGTGCGGATCATCGGGCGCCTTGCGCTCCCATTGGTCATGGGTGTCGTGCTCGCGATCTCCGCTGGAATCGCTCAGGCTGGCGATGCCGCGGCACGGCACATCATCGGCTTTTCGCCGGATGGCGCTTATTTCGCCTTCGAGCAATATGGAACGCTCGACGCCGGCGCCTCGGACTCTGGCTGGTCGCAGATAGACATCATCGATACCCGCACGGATCAGCTCGTTGGCGGTAAGCCGATCCTCGTCGTCGACGAGACGGAGGAGGCGACACTGACGCTGGAGCAGGCGAGGGCGCAGGCCGCCGCTCAGGCGGCGCCCATTCTCGCCCAATATGCCATCACATTCCCAGCCGAGCAGGCGGCTTCCGACAAGTTCACGTTTCCGGGCGAAACGGTTGCCTACAACGATATTTCTCGCCTCGAGCAGGTGTCGCAGAAATGGCTGTCGCCGCTCCATGGCGAAACAGGCATTTCGACCATCCAGCTCGACGAAATCCTGGCGGCCAGCACGAGCGATTGTTCGGCGAGTTTCGCAACGACACAGCAGCGTGACCAGGCACTTCAAGGTGAAAAGGCAGGCAAGGCGCTCGGCTTCCGGCTGACGCTGCATGGCCAGGACGGCAAGCCGATCAAGATCCTGCACGAGGACAAGACCGTGCCGGGCTCAAGAAACTGCCCGACCTCCTACAGCCTGTCGGAATCCTACGAACTCACCCCGGCCGGCAAGCCGGCGGTGATCGTTGTGCTGGTGCAGCGTTTCAGCCAGGGTTTCGAGGGGCGCGATCGCCGCTTCCTCGCGGTGACCGGGCAGCCACGCTGAGAGGTCACGCCCAGGCGCCGGCAGCCGCTCTGTCTGAAGGTTGTTTCTAGATCGGCAGGGCCACAAGCATGAGGCCAATGCCGCCAGCGATCAAAATGGCTGTAGCCAGCGCTTTTCTGTGACGTTCGAAGCTCGTCGGAGCCCGCTCCCAATTGTAACGCATACGCAATCTCCCCAACACCCGGACAGGTTTTACCTTACTTAGGGGAAGAAATGCAACGTCCGCTGCCGGCAGGCCCGCTGCTTGTCACGTTTCATCGATAACTATTTCTGGGACGAATGCGGCCGGGAAGACGCAACCGAGCAGGTTCTAACGCGACTGGCGCGGAGAATCCGTCAGCAAAGCCGTTGGTCCGTGCACTGGGCTCCCATGATCGGCTGATAGACAGCGCTCCACCTCCGCGCTATCTGATTTCCGGGATGAGCGTGGCTTGGAGGGGCGTGGTGGAAATAGTCTCTGGAACCGTTCTGCGGCTGGCCGAGGATGCCTCGGTGCAGCATGTGGGCGATGGCGCAGTCGTGCTTTTGGCGCGCAGCGGCCAGCTTTATACATGCAACGGCACGACCGAAGCCTTTCTCGACAAGGTGGACGGCGCGCGCAACCTCGACCAGATCGTCGACCTGCTTTGCGAGGAGTTCGAGGTCGACAAGGGGACGCTCGATCAGGACATGGCGGCACTCGCCACGGATCTGATCTCTGAAGGTATCCTCGCCGCGCCAGGTGCTTGATGGCTGACGGCCCGCTCCTGCGCGCTCTGTTTCGCTGCCATCTCTGGGCAAGCGCGCGACTGATGCCGGTCCTTGTCACCAACCGGAGCTTCGAGGAGGTGCTCAAATGGGCGCCGCTCGCCTCGTCGACGCCCTATCGCGGTCTGCCGTCCGCCTACATCGTCGCCAAGGTCAACCGCGCCGTCCGCCGTCCCTGGCTGATGCGTGACCGCAGGTGCCTGAGGGAGGGTCTGCTAAGTCATCGTTTCCTGCGCCTGGCCGGCTTCGATCCGGACCTGCGCTTCGGCGTCGATCCGCAGTCGATGCAAGCGCAGCGCCTGGCAGCGCATTGCTGGGTCTGCCTCGATGGCAGGCCGGTGGTCAGCGACAAGCTTCCCGGCATGGTCGAAATCTATCGTCATCATGCCGATGCCATAAAGGCGCGTCCCGCTTGACCAGACCTTCAGCCTGCTATGGTCTCAACGGCCTGATCCTTGGCATATCGGCCGAGCGCCCAGAGCTGTGGCAGGATTTCGACCGGATGCTGGGCAGCCTGCGTATCGCGGAACCCGTCGAGCCGGACTTTCGTCTCGAGATCGCCGAGACAGACACCTTGGACGAGGCACCCAACGGATCCCTCGTCTTCGATGGCGAGGTGCCGGAGGATGGTCCCTGCCGGATGTTCGAGGATGGTGGTATCATCCATCTGGTCTTTCCCGGGCGTCAGACCGTTGCCATCAATGGCGTGGCGGGATGGGCCGAACTCCGGATCCGCCCTGGCGCGAAAGCCGCGTGGACACCGGCAATGCTGGTGCTCGACGCCGCGCTCGACGCCGGTGGCCAGCATATGCTGCACACTGCCGGCTTGACGTTGCCGGACAGCGATGCGGTGGTGCTGATCCATGCTCCGAGCGGCACCGGCAAGACCACAACGTCGCTCGCGCTGGCAACTCAGGGCTTTGGCCTCTGCTCCGACGACGCCATGATCGTGAATGCCACTTCGGGCAAGGTCGTAGCCTGGGGTCTGCCGCGCGCCGTCAAGATCCACCGAAAGACTGCCGAAATGATCCCGCAGGTTGCGCCATGCCTTGGCCAGACCTGGGATCGCAACGGCGAACAGCCCGTCTCGCTTGAAAGGCTGGCAGCGATCGTGCGGGTGGAAAACGCATCCGCCCGGCCGGTGGCGGCCCTTCTGCACCTGGCGCGTTCCGCCGGAAGCCAGAGCCGGCTCGTCGCCATGGCCGGCACTGACGCAATGGTGGCACTGGCGGTGGACAACGTCCGCACCGGTATGACCGGGCTGCTGCCGATGCAGAAACGCCGGCTGGCGACCATCGCCGGGGTGGTCAATGCGGTGCCGACCTTCCGGTTGGAGGTGGGCGCGCGCCCGGCTGACGCTGCGGCACTGATCAGCGCCGCTCTGACGACGCGGGACTGAATACCCCAGGCAACGTGGGGCCGCTATTCCTTGTTCCCAAGGGCGTGGGGATAGCGTGTTTCGGAGTGCTTCTACTTCGCAGTTTTGCGCAAAAACAACGATTTAAGCGCAGCGCCGCCTCGTTATCCTTGCTGCGCGAGGTACGGAAGAGCAAGGGTCCGGGAAAACTCGAATGGCGCTACAAAGGTCAGGTTTGGCAGGGCACACCCGAAGCCGCTCATCTCATGGGCCCGACAGCTCCGCCCGCAGTAAGCAACGAGGCAAACATGCGCGCGTAGTTCTCCGCCTGCACGCCCCAATCCCACTCTTGGATCGTCTCGATCATGCGGGCGGCCATCCTCGACCGGAGCGATGGCGTGTCCCGCAACAAGGCTAGCTTGTTCGCAAGCCCCTCCGCAGTTCCATCGAAGAACAGCCCGTTGTCGCCATCCCGAATCAGCTCGGGCATGTTTCCCACACGGGTGGTCACCAAAGGGACACCGCACGCCGCCGCCTCCAAGCAAGGATTGGGAGTGCCTTCGCTGAGGCTGGCGCAGACATAAACGTCGAGATCCCGATAGAAGTCGGGCATCTCGTCATGGCTACGCCAGCGTTGCTCGCGAATCGCCGTCAGTAGGCGCGCGCCCGGCACGGCCGCTACCGCGGGCTCGATGACGTCGTGGAAGCCGCGATGTGCTGGACCATGGTTGCCGAGACTTCCCGCCCATCCGACACGGAGCTCGCCAGAACCGGGTTGTGGCTCTTGTGCGGGACAAAAGAACGTCGTGTCGACTCCATTGGGCGTGTAGTGGACCGGAACACGCAGTAGAGGACCGTATTCGTGCTCGAGCTGCCGATTGTTGACAAAGACAGCGCGCGCCAGCCGGTGCAGGGCGGCGAGCCCGGGCTCGCGGAATTCGCCCTCCAGCTCTCTGTGGCTGCAGATCCCGATGAGCAGCCTGTCAGACCGCCCGGCGAGGGCCGATTCCGGCAGGGGCAGCTTCGAGATCTGGAGCCAATAGAAGATGAGCACGATGTCCGCCGTGTTCACGTCCGACTCAGTCACATCATGTTGAAATCGTTGGACGATCTCGAACCTTCTTTCCAGCACGCGCCGGAGATTTTGGGTCTTGCGATCAATCGCCCAGCCGGGTCGATCCGCGATCGCCAGGACGCGGGGGAGGTGTACCTCATTCACGAGGCGTACCGCTCAAGCCAGTGTGCCGACCATGGATTGGCCTCGTCCAGATCGTCGTCCGTCGCGCTGGCGCGCACCTGGCTGGCGTCCGGCAGCAGAATATCCTCTGATCGCAAGCGGGGTCGCCATCCGTGCCAGCCACGACCAATGACCTCTTCGCTCAGAAACCGGCGGCCAGCATACTTGCATGCGGCGTGCTCTGCGCTAAGGAACAGATAGTGCTTCATGCGAAAACGCTCGGAGTAAAGCCTCACCGGACCCGCGAACCGTACGAGATGGCCGCCTGACCACGCAATCTCCATGGGGCCGTCCTGTTTCTTGTAGGCACGGACGCAGTGTGGGGAGGTCGGCCGGAACGGGTAGTAGGTGCGCAGCGTGTGTTGATAATCGGGATTGTCGTGATCGGGAGCTTCCCTGGTAGGAATGAACGTAAACTCGGAAGATTCGATTGCATTGAAGCCGAGTGCGTCGGCTGCCGCAATGGCGGAGACCAACGATGAGTACGAAGTCGGCGGGAGGTGGATCTCGTCAGCGTCAACATGCATGAACCAGTCTGCTTCGAGCGACCGAAACAGTTCCTCTTTGCGACGAAGAAGGTGCTCCCAGCAATACCAGCCGTTATGCGGGATGGTTTCGAATCCTATCAATCCGGCTCCGCAGTAGCGCTTGGCAATCTCAAGCGTTCGGTCCGTCGACTGATTGTCGCAGATGTAGACCTGTACGCCTTGACGAAAGAGGTTCTCGAGACATCCGGCAACGAACCGTTCTTCGTTCCGTGTTGTAAGGACCGCGACGACTCGCGGGGAACTCCGATCACGCGCAGCATTCGCAATGTGGGTATTGAGATCGGCCAAATTCCTCAATCCTTCGTCGTGTGCTTCCCGACGCAGGCTAAAGACTCAGAGCGGTCAAGCCAAGAGCGCCATCACTTTCCGACCTGAGGTGATGGCGCGACGCTTTTCCGGGAGAGAACGTCTCACACTTTTCCTGGAATTGCTCTGGCCCTGGCCAGCCGTTGGATCCAGCGGAAGGCGTCGCGGCGTAGGCGCGAACCAAGCTTATCCCTGGAATTGACGCCGAGCAGCGTATTCGTGGTGATCAACCGTCTGGCCAGCCGTATGGAGAGATCGGGCTTGATCTGGCCGGCGAGGTCGAGCGCTCGGCTTTCGTCGAACAACTGGCCGGTCACATCGAGCACGATTGCCAACTCGAGCTCGATGCCGGTGGTACGGGCAGCGTCGAAGAGGCGTGCTTCCGCTTCGGGTGATTGCAGCGCCCGCACGCCTTGCAGCACGTCGACGCAAAGCTGCAGCCGGTGGAATTTGTGGCCGCCGGCGGCGTGCACGATGGCGATTGTCAGAAGAGCCGCCGGTGTGTCTGTCGCGTCGCCGTCGATGGCGCGCAATTCAGGGAAACCCAGCGACAGGCGCCGCCGCATGCCGGTGTCATGCACGAGGTCGCCATGCAGTTCGACCAGCAGGCTGGAATTCTCCTTTTCGAGCCATTTGAATTCCTGCAATTCGTAGGACTCGGCCTCGTTGCTGCCAAGCTCGAAGCCGCATGCCGCGATCACCCGATTTGCCTTGGCCAGATTGGCGGGTTCGACCAGGATGTCGATGTCGGTGAACGGCCTGTCGGCGACGTTGCGGTAGAGCTTTCGCGCGAAGACCGGCCCCTTGACGATCCGCGCCGGAATATTGTCCGCCGCCAGTCCCTTCATGATGCGGTCGCCATGATACTTCAACAGCATCGACTGGCCGGTGGCGATCGTTGCCTTCTGGCGCAGGTCCTCCAGTTTGTCTCCCAGCTCCTGATCCGATGGCAGTTGCGCGTCGCCGCTGAGCTTGCGCAGCATGATCGGCAGGACGCCATGGAATTCGGCGTTGTCGAGCAGCGACATCAGCGTCTTTGCCGGCAAATTATCGACGTCGACAGTCGGCGCTTCCGGATCTGCGTAGCGCAGCAGCAGCTTTTCTTCGGCAGGGGTAAGCGGTGGCAGCATCAACCCGGACAATGTTGCGATTAAAGGGAAAGATGTTGCAGAAAAGCAGGGTGGAAGCCAGCTTTACATGCCCCAGCGCAGCGCTGCTGTGTGCACCGGCGCGTCCCAGAATGCGGTCGTCTCGTGGTCGAGCATGGTCAGCGTGATCGAGCAGCCGGCCATGTCGAGCGAGGTGACGTAGGAGCCTACCAGCGAACGGGTCACCGTCACGCCGTGTTTTTCGAAGATCGCGCGCGCGCTGTTGTACATCAGATAGAGCTCCATCAGCGGCGTGCCGCCGAAGCCGTTGACGAACAGCAGCGCCGGACCCTTCGCCCGGTCGCCGAGATCGCCCAGGATTGCGGCACAGATCTCTTGCGCGATCGCATCGGCGCTTTTCAACGTGTCGCGCCGACGACCGGGTTCGCCATGGATGCCGACGCCGAACTCCATATCGCCGTCACCGATGTCGAAAGTCGGCTTGCCCGCCGCCGGCACGGTACAACTTGTCAGCGCCACGCCCATTGAGCGGGTTGCCGTGTTGACGCGGTCGCCTAGCGCCTTCAACGGCGCCAGCGCCAGGCCATGTTCCGCGGCCGCGCCGACGATCTTTTCCACCACCAACGTGCCGGCGACGCCGCGCCGGCCCGTCGTATAGGAAGAATTCTCGACGGCGACATCGTCATTGGTCACGATCTGCAGGATGCCTTCCGACATTTCGGCCGCCATCTCGAAGTTCATGACGTCGCCTTCATAGTTCTTGACGATGAACAGGCAGCCGGCGCCCGTGTCGACGGCTTGCGACGCCGGACCAGATGCTGGCGGCGTCGAGCATGCCGTGCCCGACAAAGCCGCCATGCAGCGGCTCGTGGCCGGAGCCTCCGCCGGAGATCAACGCCACCTTGACC
>NZ_RZOL01000125.1:0-15209 GCF_004022985.1 Mesorhizobium sp. M7A.F.Ca.ET.027.02.1.1
CCCCCGCCCGCCCGGCCGGCGCCTGTGGCGGGTTTGTTGGGACGTTAGGCGCCGGCCGGGCGGGCGGGGGTGGGCCGCCGCAAGCACAAGCTAATATATGACCGGCTCTAATGCCTATGGTGTGATCGCGGAATCGCCTGACGGGCAGTCTAGGCCATCGGGACTAATTGCTGCGCTTTCGTTCTGCCATTAGCTTGTAGGTCTGGTCATTAAGCCCACCTTTGTGCCCAGATTGGTCGGCATGCTCACCGTCACCGGTGCTTGGTAGTTGATCGTGCCGACCTCCCTTTTGCTACGTGGAATCGATGCCCCTGTGGCAACCGAAGAAATTGGCGAACGCGCCGCATTGAAGCTAGTCCGAGCGCTGGCGAAGGCGGTTAGACCGTGGAGCGTTTGACGCGAAAATAGTTGTGCCGGATAATAACGGGCGATTGTACGTTTCCGACAATCCACAATCCAGAACTATTAGACACAGTCAAAGTATCGCAGTATAGCGGCCGATTCCGCGAGGCTTTTAGCGGCTTTAAAGCCCGCTATCGCCCCTTGATGGTGGGCTATTTCTTAGCAGACCAAAGTCTTATTCTTGAAATCCAATGGTCTGATACATGCATTTCACTCCCTTTGCGTTCATTGGATGTTCTATTAGTTTAGAAAATACTTATATAACATTGGGCGACAGACGAAATAGGCCCGCCACTGAGGACACAACTACAGCGGCGGGCCTTGCTTTTGAGGCTTGGCCGGGGTTGGAAGCCAAGCTGCAAACCCAACTTCGATTTCAGAAACAGGTTCCAGCCTTATGAAAAGATTTAACGCTTGCCGGCTTTTGCAGGTAGGCCCGCCGCTGAGGTCACAGCGACGGGCCCTGCACCAGAGCTTGGACTTGAGGGAGGGAGTGTTCTCACACCATGCAAATTCCGAACTTCGCTTGCGGATGCATGTTCCTCACGTCGGTTCGAAAAGGGATTGTCGTGGTCATCGATTTCGGTTGTGACACCCGAGCCCGCCGGCAGCATCATGCAGGCGGCAGGCCCAATGAAGAGCTCGCGACGGGGAGCGGCCGGTCGTTGCAGCCCGGGCGCGTTTCACTCCTCCCGGAATGCTCGCTGGATCTGATCGGCCAGGGGCTTGACGAGATAGGACAGCATCGTGCGGCTGCTGGTCGAGAAGAACACCTCGACCGGCATGCCGGGCGCCAGGGTCAGTCTTTTGAGTCTGGCAAGTTCCGTGCGCGGCAAAACGATATGCACGGTGTAATAACCGGCGCCGGTGCGCTCGTCGGTGCTGAGATCGGCGGAGATCTTGCTGACGGTTCCGTTGAGTTCAGGCGTTGTGCGCTGATTGAAGGCCGAAAGCCGCAGCGTCGCCTCCTGCCCCTGTTTCAGCTGATCGATGTCCTGTGGCGCGACACGGGCTTCGACGGTCAGTTGGTCCGCGACCGGCACGATGAGCATGACCGGTTCGCCCGCAGTGATGACACCCCCAATCGTATGTACGGCAAGCTGAAGGACGACGCCGGCCTGCGGGCTGCGAATGTCGATGCGCTTGAGCTGGTCTTCGGCCGATACCTTGCGTTCGACGAGTTCCGAGAGTTTTGCCTGGACCTCACGCAGTTCGGTGGCGACTTCGCTGCGCAGATCCTGATCGATCTGGATGATTTGCAGGCGGATTTCCGACGTGTGGCCTTTCGACTGCGCTATCGCGGCGGTCAGCTGCCCATGTTCAGCCTCCAGCCGCACGGCCTCGCGCTCGAGAGCGGTGATGCGATCGATCGAGACCAGCTTGCGCTGCCATAGTGTGCGCATGCCCGCGAGCTCGGTTCCGATCAGCTTGATTTCCTGGCTCTTGGCGTCCTTTTGCTCGGTCAGGCCGGAGACTTCTTCGGCGAGCTGGGAGATACGTTCCGCCAACTGCGCCTTCTGGCCAGCGCGTGCCTGCCGGCGGAACTCGAAGAGCGACTGCTCTCCGGCCATTGTGCCGCTGACATCCGGATCGTCCCGCCGAGACATCAGCGACGGCGGAAAACCGATGGCGTCCGCACCGTCGCGCTCGGCCTTGAGACGTGCCAGGCGGGCATCGAGTTCATCCGCGCTCTTGGTGACAATGGCCAGATTGGCGCGGGTGACGGTTTCATCGAGATGAATCAAAACCTGTCCCGCTTGCACGGCATCGCCTTCGCGCACGAAGATCTGGCCGACCACGCCGCCGGTTGGATGCTGCACCTTTTTGACGCTGGAATCGACAACCAGCTTTCCCGAGGCAATGACTGCGCCGGAGAGGTCGGTCACCGCTGCAAGGCTGCCCGCTCCACCGACCAGAAGGATGGAGGTCGCAACGCCGCCGAGCAGATAACGTCGAATGGTCCGATCGATCACCGATGTCGCCCTCTCCGCCATCAGAGCGCCGCCTCTTCAGGACTTGAGACAACTTTTAACGGAACACTGATGGGGCGGGTCACCTTGGTCATGATCTCATTCTTCGGGCCAAAGGCCTGGATACTGCCGTTCGTCATGACAAGGATCTGGTCAAGGCTTTGCAATGCACTCGGGCGATGCGCCACCACGATGGCCATGCCGCCTCTGTCGCGCACGCCCTGGATCGCCGCCGTCAAGGCGGCTTCGCCGTCGGCATCGAGATTGGAATTCGGCTCGTCGAGTATGACAAGAAACGGATCGCCATAGAGGGCACGCGCCAAGGCGACCCTCTGTCGCTGGCCCGCCGAAAGCGCCGACCCGGCCTCGCCGATACGCGTTTCATAACCTTCAGGCAGGTGAACCACCAGATCATGAACACCGGCGGCGCGCGCGGCGGCCAGTATCTTGTCCGAGGGGGGCTGGGGTTCGAAGCGAGCTATGTTCTCGGCAATGGTGCCATCGAACAACTCGACATCCTGCGGCAGATAACCGACATGCTTGCCGAGTTCTTCCGACGACCACTGGTCGAGCGTCGCACCGTCGAGCCTGACGGTACCGCGCACTGGCAGCCAGACACCGGCGATCGCTCTGACGAGCGAGGATTTTCCCGAAGCGCTCGGACCGATGATGCCGAGGCCGGCGCCCTTCTGCAGCACGAAGCCCGCATCCTGGACGACAAGGCGACGCTCGCCCGGCGGCGCCACACTGATGCCCTCTACCGAGAGGCGAAACGACGGTGGCGGAAGCGAGACACTTGTTGCTGCCTCGGGCAGCAGCCCCAGAAGCTGAGTCAGGCGCGCCCAGGCCTGTCGGGCGCTGACGAAGCTCTTCCAATGCGCGATCGCGAGTTCGATCGGTGCCAGCGCTCGGCTCATCATGATCGAGCTGGCGATCATGATGCCGCCCGTCGCCTCCTGATGGATGACGAGCCAGGCGCCGATCGCCAGGATGCCGGATTGAAGCATCATGCGCACGACTTTCGATGTCGTTCCGAGCGTCCCCGCCAAATCGCTCGCCTTGGCATTGGTGCTGAGATAGTCGGCGTTGATGCCTGACCAGCGCTCGGCGATGCGTGGGCCAAAACCCATTGCCTGAAGCACCTCGACATTGCGGCGCGTCGCCTCCGCCAGCGTGTTGCGCGCAGCGGCCTGCGTGTTGGCACGTTTCGCGGGCTGCCTGGTGCGCACCTCCGCAAGCAAGGTCAGGCCAAACAGGATGACGGCGCCGAGCAGCGCGGTCATGCCGATCCAGAAATGGAACAGGAAACAGATTGCGAGGTAAAGCGGCATCCAAGGCAGGTCGAACAGCGCGGTCGGCCCAGCGCTCGACAGGAACGACCGGACCTGATCGAGGTCCCGCAATGATTGCAAGCCATCGCCGGTGAGCTTCGTGCGCAACGGCAGACGCATCAGTGCGATGTAGACCTGCCCGCTGAGCCGCGCATCGAGCGCCATGCCGATACGCACCAGCAGCCGCGATCGGATCAGTTCGAGGACGCCCTGAAAGACGAACAGCGTGCCCGCAAACACGCAAAGGCCGACCAACGTCGGCACGCTGCGGCCGGGAATGACGCGATCGTAGACCTGCAGCATGAAGAACGAGCCGGTCAGCGCCAGGACGTTGACGACCCCGCTCATCAAGGCGATGCCGGCGAATGCCCGGCGAAAGGAAGCGAATATCGCCGTGAGCGTCGTTCGCGGCGGCTCAGATGGATGGATGTGAGACATCTTCCTTCACCTCGGGTCCAGCGCGGGCGCAAGCGGCAATGAACGCGTCCAAGACCGGTTGGCGAAGGGTGTCGGTTTCACTCCATCTTTCAGCATGGCACCTAGATGAACCAATCATTCAGCGCGTAGGCATGGACATAGTCGACGTGCATTTCAGAAGGGGTGGCAAGCCCGTCGGCGGGCGCTCCCGCCATGCCGCCGACAGCCTGGTCGACCAGCATATACATTGGCTTGTGCATGTCGGCAGGCGTTGGTGCGCGGGCAACTTCGACATCGTCGAAATACCAGACCAGCTCGCTTGGGGTCCAAAGCACCCCATATTTGTGGAACCCTTCGGTATCCGCTGCATATACGGTCGAGGTCACTTTCGTATGCGACCCCGTCGCATTCGAGTGGCTGGTCAGGGTGAGCTTGTTGGGATCCTGGCCGACCATCTCCACGGCGTCCAGTTCCGGCGGCCAGGAGCCATCCGCCGGAAGAAGCCAGAAGGCCGGCCATGCACCCTGCTTTTCGGGCATGTCGGCTCGAATTTCGAAATAACCGTAGGTCTGTGCGAAGGAATGGTAGGTCGTCAACAGACCTGACGTGTAATCATAGTTGTTTATGTAGGGCTTGATCGCGTCGGGAGCCCGGGCGGCCGTAATGGTGAGAACACCGTCCTGGACGCTGAACGGGTTGACCGAACTCGTGGGGGCGTAGCTGGTGTCGATATACCACTGAAGCTCGCTGTTGGTGGTGAGCGAGCTGCCGTTCGGAGCACCCCACCAGAAGTTCGTGTCCCAGGTCCCGCTAGAACCGCTGTGCAGGTTCAAAGTATTGAACTCGTCCGAGAAGGTGAGCGTCAGATGCGACTTGTCCAGGGCGAGATCGAACTGGTTGGCGCTGAACTGGTCGATGGTCTTGTTGGCGAAGACGAGAAACTCGGTTGGCGACAGGGTGAGTCGGACGTTCGATCCCGACTGCACCATGTTGGCGTGCACCTGGTCGAAGGAGGTGAAGCCGTAGCCTCCGACGCGCACAATATCGTCGGCGCCGAAGTCGAGAATGAGGTCGCTGCCATTGCCCGGTTTGACGACAAAAATGTCAGCGCCGGAGCCACCCTTGAGAACATCGTCGCCTTTCAAGCCGTCGAGCGTCTGCTGGCCGGAACCACCGACGATGATATTGTTCAGAGCATTTCCGAAGGCATATTGTTTATCGCCCGTGACCGTCAGATTCTCAAAATTCGCCGGCAGCCTGTAGCTCATCCAGGTCGAGATCGTATCGATGCCCTCGTTGGGCAGCTCCACCGCTTTGTTTTTCGCGGAGTACAGGTAGTAAATATCGTCGCCCTTGCCGCCATACATCGTGACGCTGACGCTGCCGTCGCCATACAGCGAATCATTATAGATGCTGCCGTAGAGGGCCGGGCCCGAATTCGTTGCCGAGTACCACTTTGCGGAGGACCCACTATAGGGGAGCGGAACACCCTTGGCGTTGGTTACGGTGGCCATTTTACTCACAGCTCCGTTGGTTTGTTCCAAGCCCTAACACGATGGAGGGCAAAAGGAGCCGATACGTTTTGTCTTCCAACGTGGGAGGGTTACCAAAGAGTAAATGCGGAGGGTCCGGGCGCGTCCGTCAGGCCGTCAGTGGGGAACTTGAGACTGTTTTCGACGGCGCACTCAAACCACAATGAAGGCGTCCGAAAGGGGCGGCGAACTTGCGCCAGCAACGCCGGCGTTAGCGGGCCGCCGGCGATGGAGGCCGCTCCGGGTTGACGGTTGCACACCGTCTCGCAGGGCGCAGGCGGCCCTAGCTGCCGAAACACTGGCGTCATCCCTCGCAGTTTAGAGCCCAAGGGTCTGGCCTGTTTCCATCTGAAGGAAATCTGCCGACGAATTCCGGAACACCGCGTCTTGGAACGCGTCGACGGCAGAGCCGTGGGTGACATCGACCAGCACGGCCGCTGCGGCTTCAACCTTGTCGGCCGCTTCGTCAACCTTGTTGAAACGCATCAGCATTCGATCGTGGAGCATCGACAACCGCGTGGCGTGATAAAGCACGCTGCGCTTGTGGTAATCCGAGTCCAGCGGCTCAAACAGTATTGTCATGACGGCAACTCCTCGCCATTTCATGTCCATTCGGGGTGATTTGGAGGCCGCCCACGTATAGATATTGGTCTGGCGCTCCCGGGGCCTCCGTCACGCGCTGTTGAGCTGCCCGGATCCTGCAGCACAGGGCGATATTCACCACGCCATTTTTCCTGTCCGTTCCTTCCTCTGCGCGCTTCAACGATTTCTCGGCGCGTTTGACGCGCAACCTTGAACTGCCAAGTTCGAAATCAAGAATTTCAGCCATCGTTCCGCTTCCTATGCGGTTGCGGTCCCTCGGCTGATAATTACGGCTGTTCTGTTTGGTTCCGGCCAATCGCGACTCGGCTCCAGATTTTACAGGAGCCAGGCCGATCTGGCCCTGCCGATTTAAATCTCTCCGGCAATGGGCTTGAGCGCATCTTCTGTCGCAGGCTCCAGCGGGACGTCGGCGACGTTCCGGAGCATCAAAGCGGCGCGCCGAAGGACGATCTGAAATCCGCCCCGTTCGAGGTCTTGCCGGAGATTGCCAGTGACATAGTTCGCCTGCGCCAAATGGCCGACCTTGTGGTCGTGTGCGGTGGCGATGGTTCGGTGTCGGCGGCGGCGATGGCTGTAGTGGAAAGCCGCCTGAGCGTGGCGGCATGTAAGTCCGCGTCATGTCCAGGGGCGCGATCTAGGCAGATACGGCCGAGACGGTATCTCGCTCGCGGAGATACGATGTCGCGCGCTATGGTACTTCGCTTACCCAAACGGATATGACTCTTGGGATCTGATTCCCCTGCGATAGTCCCGCCAGTCCAGAATGAGGCGGGCCACCATGACTTCTTGGCTCCAATGACTGAGTACCCGCGCCTTGCCTACAGCATGAAAGCCGTTCGCAAGGCAGGCGACCGGCTGGCAAAACCTATTCAGTTCGGACGAGACATCACTGTCGGCCAGTATGTGGACGCACTCGAAATCTTTTCAATCGCCAATAGCTGGCGCGACTCGCACTTTCTGCCGATGCGCAGCGTTCGGTTCTCTGTCCGACATCACATAAGAGCCCTGCGACTGGAGGGCGACATGGCATCCCGGCCAAAGCGCATGGCATCCATTCGTCGGAAGCTTCGAGAGTCCACCACCAATTTGGACACCATGAACGACATCTGCGGTTGCCGGGCGATCATGGCCGATATCAAAGGTGTTCGCTCGCTTCTCGCATCGATGCGAGACAAGTTCCCCCATGAGATCCACTCTAGGGAGTTTAACTATATCGATGAGCCGAAGCCGGACGGGTATCGAAGTCACCATATTGTTTTCAAATACCGATCCCGAGATGCCGACACCGAGGCTTTCGATGGACGACGCATCGAGTTGCAAGTTCGTACCAAGCTTCAGCACTCATGGGCAACTGCGGTTGAGGCTGTCGGGCTATTCCGGGGCCAGGATTTGAAGCACGGAGAGGGCGACCAAGATTGGCTTCGCCTTTTCCAGCTTATGTCGGCGGAATTCGCGCACGTTGAGCAGTGCCCCGTTCATGTAAGTATTCCGGATCACAATGACCGGGTTCGAGAATTGCGGGATCTCAACAAGCGTATAGATGCGATCGGCATACTAGAAAAAATCAATAATACTACCCGCTGCCAAGAGAATTTTATACAGAAAGCGGAAGAAACTAGATACTTTTTGCTTCAATATGGGAAAGATCATAAACTGACTATCGATAATTTCGAGTCAATTATATCAGGCGCACGGAAATTGAAAGAGATCGAGCAAAAAATCGAGCTAAGGGGCAGTGAGGTGAAGGCTGTCTTGGTCGAGGTGGATAAGAAAGAAAAGCTTGCTGAAATGTATCCGAACTACTTCGGAGACGTTTACTTATTTTCTCGTAATCTGAAATCCATCTGCTCGGGAAAAGCGGCTACCGAATACAGTTAGCCTGCACTGGGCCGGCTTAAGCGGCGTCGCTTCCGTATGAAGTAACCCGAGCGTTTGCCGACGATACCATCAAGGCTGCGACCGGCCCACGCATCGTCGTTCATGCCAGGGGCTGCGCGTGAATTATGGCGGAAGCCATATTCGGAGAGGTAGCGGTGCAGATGCTTTCTGCGCAGGGCTGATAGGTGCCACGCATGCCACGCTTGAATATGCTGATGCGCCGGGTATTTTGGCAGTGTTTACTCAGCCGCCGGGGCAGGTCATTCCGATCTTGGGGTGACATCGAGCGATCGCGGCAGTCTGGCGAGTGCGGAGCGTTTCGTCGATCTTGCGCACGTGAGCGGAACCGATGACCGTGACAAATTCACCGTTTAATCGAGCATGGCCTCGACGGTGGCGACAAAGTCGTCGAGCGAGCGATCCCCGCGAATCTCGATGCGTGGGAGGTCGATGGGATCGCAATTAAGGTCCGCCGGCCCGTGTCTGCTGCCGAAGCCGATCCGATAGCCGGACTCCTTGGCCAGTCTGCCGAGCCGTCGGTCGGTGACAGAGAAGGGTGCCGCGAACGCCGAGGTTGGCCGACCGGTCCAATGTTCGATGAACATACGAGAGCGCAGCAGTTCGGCGGCCAAGTCAGAACTCGACAGACCATCGATCGCGCGATGCGTCGCGAGATGGCTTCCGAAGAACGCACCTTCGGCGGCGAGCCGCCGCACCGTCCCGGCATCCATAAGCTGCGTCGGCGGACCGTTTTCGGAATCCCACTGCGCGCTTTCACCCACCAGGTCAGTCACCAGGAACACTTCCGCTGTCAGGTCGTTCGCGCGCAAGGTTGGCCAGGCATGGTCGGCAAAATTCTGGAAGCCGTCATCGAAGGTGATGAGCACTGGGCGGCCAGCGAAAGGCTGACGGTTGGCGATGGACCGTTCCAGTTGCTCGGACGTGGTCGCGTGAAAGCCATTGGCGCGCAGCCATGCCATCTGGCTGGCGAATGCGGCGGGCGTTAGCCGAAAACGGGCGAGGGCGGCCGGACCTTCTTCGGCGACGCTGTGGTACATGAGGACAGGGATACGTGGCCGCCGCTCGCTGCGCGCGACGTCGCGGCGCAAGGCCCGCGCCCCGCCCCAGACGATATTTCGGGCGACCCCGAGTCCGATAGGCGCGCGGATCGGCGCATGATCAATCCTCGGTTCCGTCACCACATCGTCCGGTGACAGGCGGCGGAATCGGTCTATGCGATAGAGCTCGGTCTGGATCGACTGCTCGAGGACGAGACCTTCGGTCGCTGCAAGCGCCTCTGAGATCGCTTGTGCCCCGAATGTGTTCCAGTCGAAGCCCGTCCTTTCAACATTGTCACGCAGCACGAATGCGTGGGCGCTGATGAAACTGCCGCCAGGCGCCAACGCCTCTGCGAATTTTTTGGCAATGCGCCGCAACTCGGCGAGATCATCCAGATAGTAGAGCACTTCCGAACAGAAGATCAGATCCATCTCACCCGGCAGCGTGTCGGCGGAGAAATCCAGTACGCCGAATTCAATATTCGGCTGATCGCTGCATCGCGCGCGGGCCCGTCCGACGGCTATGGCGGAGATGTCGGTTGCGGTCAGATGGCCCACTCGCGGCGCCAGCTGCCGCGTGAAGTGGCCTTCCGCGCAGGCGAGCTCAAGCGCCCGTCCGATGGGACCCGCAGGCAGAATCTCGAGCTGCCGCTCATATTTTTCCTGCTCATAGGACGAACCGTAGTTCCAGGGATCCTCGGTCGCGAAATAGCCATTCCAGAACGACGTGCGATCCTTGTCGTGCCTGTGCCGTGCGCGGCGCGGCGCCGCGGGAGGCTCCGCTGGTTCGGCGCTCGACCGGACCAATTCCCGCGCTTGCGCAGCCAATCGCGCGAGTTTGCCGAAGTGGCTGTCCGGATCAGGCCCGCGTTCGGCTGTGCCTGACAATGCCCCGGCTGGAAGCGTGTTCGGAGTGTTGGCGCCAGCCTCTTTTTGCGGTGCGAAATTCCGGATCAGTTCAATCCAATGATCCCTTGTCACTGTCCCGAGCACGCCGAATTGTACGACGGCCTCGATGTGGCCATCCATCATCAGGTAGGCATAGATTTGGTCGATTCCTTCCGGCAGTTCGGTCGAGGTCGGATTTCGAGCGTCGACGCGGATTCCAAGTGTTCGCGCCAGCCTGCGCGGCGCGCCAAGATCGTCGGCGTCGAGAAGCATTTGCTCAAGCTGATACTGGATGCGGCGAGCCGCCGCGGGATTGGCCCAGACCTTGCCGAGTTCGGTAATCAATTCGGTGATGGCGCCGCCGAACCTTCCCCACCTGGCAGCCAGTTGCGCCGGCACAGACAGGCTTCCCACCGCAAGGCCGTTGACGGCTACCTTGGCGATCTCACTCGCCCACTTGCGTCCGGCCGGAAGCGCGCGCAGGGACTGCGGGTTGATCGAGCCCGAGCCGCCGCCGCAATCCGACGCGGCGCTCCAAAATGCGAACCACGCGAGTGCTTCGGAAGCGGTGCGGCCATCCGCCGAGTTCGCTCCGTTGGCGTGGATAGTCACCGGGTGTTTGACTCTGGAGTCGGCAGAGAAGCCACGGGCGATCACGATTTCCGCGTCGGCCAGCATCTGAGATGAATTGCGGGTGAGCGAGTTGGAGCTAGCCCGGTAAAAGGCGAGCGGCTCGTCGACCATTACCCAATTTCTGCCGAGACGGGCGAGGCGCTGCCACAGATCCCAGTCCTCGCATGTGCGCAGCGACACATCGAAACCGCCTAACTCGACGATTGTCTCCCGGTCGACCAGCAGCGCGTGAGTGGCGATGGCACACCGGCGGGCAAATGTTTCAAAGGGCTGGACCGCAACCTCTGACGAGACGCTCAACGGAATAAGTTCGCCATCGGGCGTCACGCACTGAGAGCCGCAATAGGCGGCCACTGAATCGGGCGCGGCCTCCAGTGCGGCTAGCATTTTCGCGAGGAAGCTGGCGTCTACCCAATCGTGTGCATCCAGAAACATGAGCCAGTGGCCGCGCGCCGCCGAAATCCCGCTATTGCGCGCGCCGGCGGGGCCATGCGCGCAAGAACTCAACGTCCGAAATCGGGCATCTTGCTCCACATAACCGGCAATGATCGCGGGGGTGCGGTCCGCGGAGGCGTCGTCGACGATGATCGCCTCCCAATCCACGATTTCCTGATCGAGGAGGCAATCGAGTGCGCGCGCCAGCGTTACCTCTGCGTTGTGCGCAGGAACCACGATTGAAACCAATGGATTATGCGCCATGCCGTCTTACCCACGCCTGGTTCGAAGGTACAAGAGTCCCAAGACATAGCCGGCGATTTCCCGCCAAAGGAAACGGTCATCGAGGATGCTGCGTCCAAACAGTCTCCCGTGAACTCTTCCGAGCCGTCGCGCCTCCATTTGGCTGCAGGGCGAGCTTGCTCCTGTCCTGCTAGCGACGTTAGAAGCCTGGCGCAGCATTTCATCCGTGCCGCCGAGATCGGGCGCCGGCTGTCGCAGATGCACGTCAAAACCAAGCATGCCGCATACTCATGTCGATCCCTGAAATCGGCACCATGACCACAAGCTGCGGTCCCTGGCACTTGGCTATGGCAAACTGGCGTCCTTTGCAATCGACGACGCAACATTGCAAGCCCACTGAAGTTTTGGTTGAATGACTGCCAGCTATTGGGGCCTATTGCTCTCTCTTATCGACCGAAACACCGCGATTCCGGGCTGCATTCTCGATCGGCGATTCCTCGTGTGAAAAGAAGATTCTCCTTCTACTGTTGAGCTCGCGCCGGAAGCTGATGGTGGCAGTATATAGCGGAGCGAGAGGCAATATGCTGCCCGCTGGAACAGCTATTTTAGCAATTTCTAATAAAAACATGTTACTTAAATCTGTCTAAATAGATATACATAATGCCATTGTATCACTCGGCTTCATAGTAGATTTCGCCCGATAACCAATTAGGTTAAATGGCTATGGTTGCTATCACAGGGAGGGCGAGAGCAACACCTAGCGGTGCTGGTGCTTTTTCTGCCAGTCCAAGAGGTGTAAAAAAAGCACCAAATGGCTTGCGCCAAGAAGATTCCGGCTTGCAGGTCGCGGATTTTGCTGGCATCTTCATCTGTTTATGGGTCTCTGCACTGTGGCAGGTGTTCAAATAGAGGGGTATAAGGATGGCCAAGGAATCTTCGAGTACTTCGAGCGCCGTTTCCTCCGCAAACAAGGCGGACGCAAATTTGATTGGTAATGCAGACGGAAGCGGGCTGAACTTCATGGCGGCCCAGGTTCGCGAAAACGGGGGCGCCGGCGACGCCGTAGGTGTCGACAAGATACGCGATCTGCTGTTCGGCAACCAGATGCAGGACTATGACCGCCGTTTTTCCAAGCTTGAAGAACGGGTGTTGCAACGCTTCAAGGATGTCGAATCCGAAGCCAAGCGCAATCTTGAGATGTACGAGTCAAATGCAAAGAAACAGATCGATTCGCTCGCGGCGCAATTGCGGAACGAAAAAGACTCACGAGCCGATGCCGACAAGGAGATTGACCGGAATCTTCGCGAGCAAAACCAGGCACTTGAAAAGCAGGTGCGTGCGTTGTCGGATCAATTGAGCGCGCTTGAGCGGGACGTTTCGGACCGGATAAATCGAAACGATCATTTGCTGCGTGAGGAAATCAAGCAGAAGAATGAAGGCGTTCAGATGCTGATTGAGAAAATGTTTGCCGATCTCAGCAACGTTAAGACCGACCGAAATCTTTTGGCTGGCCTGTTTGTAGAGGTTGCGAAATGTCTGAATCAGGATCCCGTCGGCAGCAAGGGCAACTCGGATCGTAGCTGGAAAGTGAGTTGATGGGACCTTGACGTCAACCGTCGACCCAGTCAGTCTTCCACAAAGAACAGCCTCGAACGATACAGAAATTGATCGCGAGGCTCTGGCTCGTCTTTTGGTCGAAATTGCCCGGAACGTTGATCCGGACTATCGTGCGCGTTTCGACGGAGTCCCAACCGCCGATCCTCGCATGGAAACGCTGCGCCAGTTGCTGGTCAGCCGCGAAATTTCGGAGCTTTCACGAGTTACGCATCTGCTGGACGAACCCGAGCAGCTTGCGGCAGCAGTGGGCGACATTCTTCCCAGTGCGGCCGCGCGAGCGCCTCATGCGCAGCTCGGCGAGGCGCTTGCGCCTGCTGTCGAAAGGGCTGTGCAACGGTCAATCCAGAAGAGCCCGCGCACACTGACGGATATATTATACCCGGTGTTTCTGCCGGCAATTCGCAAGTCGATCGGGGAAAAGATCGACCAGACCTTTCAGT
The DNA here is from genome assembly GCF_004022985.1 of Mesorhizobium sp. M7A.F.Ca.ET.027.02.1.1. Lineage (NCBI taxonomy): Bacteria > Pseudomonadati > Pseudomonadota > Alphaproteobacteria > Hyphomicrobiales > Phyllobacteriaceae > Mesorhizobium > Mesorhizobium sp. M7A.F.Ca.ET.027.02.1.1. The sequence goes on from NZ_RZOL01000125.1 coordinate 13,448, forward strand.
CGCTGAACGAAACTCTAAGACATATATTTACCTGGCATGGGCTCAAGTGGAGATTTGAATCTTGGAGGACAGGAGCAAGCTTTTCGGAAGTTGTTCTTAAGCACTCTCTTGTTTATCGTATAGAGCATGCCTTTCTCATTCACCGCAATTCCGGTCTTTTGATAACGCATGTAACCGCCGATAATGCAACGAGCGAAGATCCTCAACTCATCTCTTCGATGCTTAGTGCAATTCAGGATTTTGTGAAGGACTCATTTAACGAGAAAGAGCAGAGCGGCCTGGACACAATTCGTTTTGGCGACCTTCGTCTCTGGTCAGAAGTTGGACCGTTTGCGACCCTGGTTTCGGTGATCCGGGGAAATCCGCCAGAGGGATTGCATGAAATACTTCGCGATGTATTGCTTCGCATCCATGAGGAATCCTCACAGGCTTTAGAGCAGTTTGACGGCGACGGTTCGCAGTTGGCCAGCGTAGAGGCGCAGTTGCAGACCTGCGTCGAGCTCAAGCAGGAGGAATCAAACGAGGGATTTCCGTGGCTGGTGGCGGCCGTTGCCCTGCTGCTTTTGAGTCTGGCAGGCGGTTGGTACTTTCTTTCCTGGCAATCAGCGCAGCGCTGGCAAGCTTATGTATCGCGCTGGCAGGCTTACGTGTCGCGACTGGAGGCCCAGCCGGGCATCATCGTTGCCGAACAACAGGCGCGCGACGGCCAATTCTATATTGCCGGCCTGAGAGACCCGCTTGCCGCCGACCCGCAGACCCTGTTGTCTGGAACTGAGGTCGATCCCGCCCAGGTTCATTCGCAGTGGCAATTCTATCAGAGCCTTGAACCGGAGTTCGTGCTGAAGCGGCTGAAGGCGTCGCTGGCTCCGCCGGATTCAGTACGACTATCGATCGACAATGAGCGCATCGTTGCCGAGGGTGAGGCCCCCGACACCTGGATAGATCGGGCGCGTGCAGCGGCCCGACAGCTTTCGGCAGGCGGACCGGAATTCGACATCTCAAAGGTTCGTGACGTAAGCCCCGAAGTACTCGAGGCGAAGCGCTGGCAGGCCTACGTGTCGCGACTGGAGGCCCAGCCGGGCATCATCGTTGCACAACAAAAAATACGCGACGGCCAATTCTATATTGCCGGCCTGAGAGACCCGCTTGCCGACGACCCTCAGTCGCTGTTGTCTGGAACGCAGGTCGATCCCGCCCGGGTTCATTCACAATGGCAATTCTATCAGAGCCTTGAGCCGGAGTTCGTGTTGAAACGGCTGACGGCGTCGCTGTATCTGCCAGATACAGTACGACTTTCGATCGTCAATAATCGCATTGTTGCCGAGGGCGAGGCTCCCGACACCTGGATAGATCGGGCGCGCGCAGCGGCTCGGCAGCTTTCGGCAGGCGGACCGGAATTCGACATTTCCAAGGTTCGTGATGTCAGTCCCGAAGCACGCGCGGCGGAGCACTGGCAGTATTATGTGTCGCGACTTGAGGCCCAACCGGGAATTGTCGTCGCCCAACAATCGACCAGGGGTGGACATTTCTATATTTCCGGCCTGCGAGACCCGCTTGCCGCCGACCCGCAAGCTCTGCTGTCCGGAACGGAGGTCGATCCTGCCCGCGTTCATTCACAGTGGCAATTCTACCAGAGCCTTGATCCGAAGTTTGTGGTGAAGCGGCTGACGGCGTCGCTGACGCCGCCGAAATCGGTCCGACTTTCGATCATCCAGGGTCGCATCGTTGTCGTGGGCGAGGCTCCTGCCGCCTGGATCAACCG
>NZ_RZOL01000126.1:0-15159 GCF_004022985.1 Mesorhizobium sp. M7A.F.Ca.ET.027.02.1.1
CAAGGTGCGCGTCGCCATGAGCAACGCCTTCGCCATGGGCGGTACGAACGCAGTTCTGGCATTCAGGCAGGTGTAGAAGCCATGCAAGACGCCTCATTTGAGGTCACCTGTCGTATCTAGCTGCTTGCCGGACCACTATGTGAAGCGAGCGCTATTGGCTGCCTCTGCGATGCGGGAATTGGCAGCGGACGTCTCACGATCAAACAGGCATCTGCTTGTAGAATTCTTTTAATCGTGAAGCGGCGCGAGTGCGCTATCCGTTGAGGTGAGCAAGGCCGGCGCCCTGGGTGAGCGCTGGTGTCGGGTGGTGGAAAGTACAGGGGGAGCTGTGTGGCCCCCTCTTTCTCGGCCTCGACGATGTGCGAAGGAGCCTGTGCGGCGAACGGGCCGACGCCCCAGGCTCAGAACCTGGGCGAACCTAACTCCCGCCAAAGGACAGCCCAGAGCTGGATACACGAAAGAGATACTGAACCCGCGAATCAGATTCTGATCAATCGTCGTGTCTGAGCTCCGCTCGGCTCTTACGGAGATAATCGCGCGGCCCGGCAACGGCCGCGCGTGCCGCGGGCGTGAGCTTTGCGCTTCGTCAGAAGTGCCTCGAGCGTGACGACGATAATTGACCAGCCATATGGAACGCATTCGCCCAGTTATCCAAAGCGTGGATACCTTTCATCTAAACAAAGGATTTTACCGTTTTTGCTGCAGGTCCCATAGAGGCGCTTCAAGTTGGAAAGATAGGTAGTTCCCATGGTTGCGTTGGATCCGAGGAGCATCATCTGGTGTGCGGGGCGCACAAAGTCAGTCGCATCTGCATTACGGCTTGGTCTTTCGGCGGTCTCCACAAGTTACGCCCCGTTGGTGCGATGCCAATTATTTAACCAATGCTTGGACATTTATCTCAACCAGACAGCTCCAAGGTGAGGTCTTCCATGCGCCCGAATGTCGATTGGAAGTTGTGCTGGGAAAATGAGCTGCAACTGGCCGACCATGTCGAACTCTCCGACTTTTTTCGAAAGACCTATGGACGGACTGGCGCCTTCAACGCGGAGCCATTCGAAGGCGGCCGCAGTTGGGCCGGCGCGAGGCCGGAATTCCGCGCAATCGGCTACGACGCGCATGGGGTAGCGGCTCACATCGGCATGCTGCGGCGCTTCATCAAAGTTGGCGAGGTCGACTTGATCGTCGCTGAATTGGGCCTGTACGCGGTTCGTCCGGATCTTGAAGGGCTCGGAATCGGTTTTTCGATGCGCGTGGCGTACCCAGTGCTCCATCAGTTGGGTGTTCCATTCGCTTTCGGCACGGTTCGGCACGCGCTGCGAAACCATGTCGAAAGATTCTGCAGAGCCGGCCTCGCGAACATTGTGTCGGGCGTTCGCGTACGATCGACCCGTCCAGATGTGCATCCCGACCTGCCGCCCACGCGCCTGGAAGACGTACTCGTGTTGGTTTCGCCGATCGGACGCTCGATGGACGAGTGGCCGTCCGGTACCCTGATCGACCGGAACGGTCCGGAACTATGAAGCCTCTGGACTACATATGCGAAGGGCAGAGTGACAATGCCGATGGCACTGCAGAGCGCAGCGTCTATCTGACGTTTGACGATGGTCCCAATTCATTTTTCACACCGCAGATACTCAATGTGCTGGCGCAACATCAGGTGACGGCGACCTTCTTCGTTGTTGGGGCCTACGCGGCCGACGAGCCGGAACTCGTTCGCCGAATTATTACAGACGGGCACGGTATAGCCAACCACACGATGACTCATCCGGACCTGGCCAAATGCGGGTCCGTCGAAGTCGACTGCCAGATAGTTGAGGCAAACAGAGTCATAGGGATGGCTTGCCCGCAGGCCATGGTTCGGTACTTTCGTGCACCGTATGGCATCTGGACCGAAGAAGTAATCGCTGCATCAGCGGGTGCGGCATTGGCGCCCGTCCATTGGTCCATTGATCCACGCGACTGGTCTCGCCCCGGCGTTGACGCCATCGTCGACAGAGTGCTCGCCGATATCCGGCCGGGCGCAATCGTGCTGTTGCACGACGGGTGCGCTCCCGACGAATTGCAACCAGGCAATCAAGCCAGTCTGCGCGACCAGACGGTGACAGCGTTGTCACGCCTAATTCCAGAATTGCACGGCCGCGGATTTGTAATCCGATCACTTCCTCAACACCCCTGAACAAACAGAGATCCTATGGACCTTCTCACCACAGCCAGTACTGTTGCCGTTTCGTCTTATGCGGTGCTCTCGACTGTTTACAGAGGCATGCAAGCGGTCTACTCCCAACCGGAAAATGTTACGCCGCCGTCGGAAAGCTTGTTCGGATCCGACCGTTGGCCGAGCGTGGATGTCATTATCCCCTGCTACAATGAGGACCCGCGCACACTCGCGGCGTGTTTAGCTTCCATTGCAAATCAAGATTACGCCGGAACATTTCAGGTCTATCTGGTTGACGACGGTTCTGGAAATCGTAATGCCGTCATCCCGGTACATCACGCCTACGAGGGCGACCCGAGATTCAATTTCATTCTGCTCCGCGAGAATGTTGGCAAACGCAAGGCGCAGATCGCCGCCATCCGCCGCTCATCTGGAGATTTCGTGCTCAGCGTCGACTCTGACACGACACTTGCGTCCGACGTCATCACAAAGCTTGCAGTAAAAATGCGGGATTCCATGGTCGGAGCGGCCATGGGCCAGCTGACGGCATACAACCGCAGCGACACTTGGTTGACCCGATTGATCGATATGGAATACTGGCTGGCTTGCAATGAGGAGCGCGCGGCGCAAGGTCGCTTTGGTGCGGTCATGTGCTGCTGCGGCCCATGTGCAATGTACCGCCGGTCTTGTCTCCTTTCTCTGCTGGATCAATACGAGACGCAGCTGTTCAGGGGGAAACCAAGCGACTTCGGTGAAGACCGTCATCTTACGATCCTCATGCTGAAAGCAGGCTTTCGAACCGAGTACGTTCCAGGTGCCGTCGCGGCGACAGTCGTTCCGGACAAGATGGGACCTTATTTGCGCCAACAACTCCGCTGGGCACGAAGCACCTTCCGGGACACGATGCTTGCGCGAGGTCTACTGCGTGGCCTGGATCGCTATCTAACTTTGGATGTGATGGGAGAGAATCTCGGCCCATTGTTGCTCGGCATCGCGGTAGTAACGGCGCTCGGTGAGCTACTATTTTCACATACAGTAAATTGGTGGACGGTGCTGGCTATTGTCACGATGACCATAATCAGATCTACGGTGTTATCTTTCCGCACTCGGCAGCTTCGATTCATCGGCTATTCAATGCACGCGTTAATCAGGATATTCCTGTTGATCCCCTTGAAGGCTTACGCCCTGTGTACATTGAGCAATAGCGATTGGCTGTCGCGTAAAAGTGTTCCCCTGCCCAACAGGAGCACAAAGGAAATCACAAGCGCGATGCCGCTTGCCGGAGCAAATGCTGCGGGCAATTCTGGAATTGCGGAGTCACTTCATACTGCAGATCTTTCGCTCACAGCTGGTGAAGTCTGACGGCCTTGCAGCGCCGAGTGACCGAGTAAGTTGTGTCAGTCGACACGGGGTGAAGCTTTCGAGTTACCTATGGTCAGAACGGGAACTATCTGGAAGCGACACGTGGCATCTTGACGTTATTCTTTGGCGGAAGCGATACACGCGTCGCTCCGGCCGCGACTTTCCAAAGGTGCCATCTCAAGGCGGTGGCCTGCTCTGAACCAGAATTCGCAAGTAAGCTGCCGGTGGCCAATCGGACTCATTCCGCTTGAGATAGACGCATGTCCAATGTAGCAATCGACCTTACCGGCGTAACCAAATTATTCGGAAACAAGCTCGTTGTGGACGGGCTGTCCTTCACCGTTGCATCGGGAGAGTGCTTCGGTCTGCTGGGGCCGAACGGCGCAGGCAAGAGCACGATTGCGCGTATGCTCCTCGGTATGACCCGGCCTGACGCGGGTGATATAACAGTCCTCGGTCTACCAGTGCCGGCACGCAGCCGCTTGGCCCGCAAGGGCATAGGCGTGGTCCCGCAGTTCGACAATCTCGACCTGGAATTTACGGTACGCGAGAACCTGTTGGTGTTCGGGCGCTACTTCGGCATGAGTACAAGAGAGATCAACGCCGTCATCCCACGGCTCCTCGAGTTCGCTCGCCTTGAGAGCAAGGCGGATTCACGTGTCGGCCTGCTATCCGGCGGGATGAAGCGGCGCCTGACGCTGGCACGTGCTCTGATCAACGACCCCCAGTTGCTTGTGATGGATGAGCCCACGACCGGCCTCGACCCGCATGCCCGCCATCTGATCTGGGAGCGACTTCGTTTCCTGCTGGCGAGCGGAAAAACGATCATTTTGACCACCCATTTCATGGAAGAGGCTGAGCGGCTTTGTGATCGGCTGTGTGTTCTCGAGCGGGGACGCAAGATCGCCGAGGGCAGTCCTCATGCGCTGATCGACGAGTACATTGGGTGCAACGTGATCGAGATCTTCGGCGGCAATCCACAGGAGCTGATTTCGCTGATCAGACCGTACGTTCAGCGTGTCGAGGTAAGCGGCGAGACGCTCTTTTGCTATGCGCCTGAGCCGGAGGATGTGCGCATCCAGCTTCGCGGTCGAGCGGGTCTGCGTATTCTAGAGCGTCCACCCAGTCTGGAGGACGTTTTCTTGAGGTTAACCGGACGTGAGATGGAGAAGTGAGCAATGGGTGAACGTTTTGCGGCCGCTCTACCCGCCAACGCCTGGAACTGGATCGCGGTGTGGCGCCGCAATCATCTGGCATGGAAGAAGGTGGCATTTGCTTCAATGCTCGGCACCCTTGCTGATCCGATGATTTACCTTTTCGGGCTCGGCACTGGCCTTGGACTGTTGGTAGGCCGCATCGAAGGTGCATCCTACATCGCCTTTCTGGCAGCCGGCATGGTTGCGACGAGCGCGATGACAGCATCAACCTTCGAAACAATTTACGCGGTTTTCGGTCGAATGCGCGATCAGGGCACTTGGGAAGCAATCCTGCACACACAACTTACCCTCGGCGACATCGTTCTCGGTGAATTGACCTGGGCAGCCACAAAGGCCTTTCTGGCCGGTACGACAATTGCGATTGTTGCCGCCGCGCTAGGTTATGCCGCGTGGACGTCGGTTCTCTACGTGCTGCCGGTCATCGCTCTCACCGGGTTCGCCTTTGCGAGCCTGGCCATGCTCGTCATCGCGCTCGCGCCCAGTTATCACTATTTTATTTTCTATCAGACGCTTGTCATCACACCCATGCTGTTCCTTTCGGGCGCGGTTTTTCCAGTCGGCCAATTGCCAGGAGTGTTTCAGCAGATTGCGGCCTTCTCGCCGCTGGCGAATTCTATCGATCTAATCCGTCCGGTGATGCTCGGCCGCCTGGGCGACAATGTAGGGCTGCATATAGGCGCACTTTGCATGTTCGCTGTATTGCCTTTTTTTCTGTCGGCTGGACTGTTTCATCGACGACTAATGCGTTGACGCTTACCTACGCCCATCAACGAGAAGGAGGTCCGCAATGCCGGATTGCAAACTGCCCCCAGCGGCCCGGAGGCATGCGTGTGCCAGGAATCGCGAGTGGTACAACAACGCCGAAGCCGGGCGCCACCCAGCCGCTGCAGGCACGCGCCCATCTTCGCGACCACACCTCGGAGTACAGGCTGGGTGGTGAGGCGCGCGGACCCACCCGGAGCGTTCAAGCGATAGCAGCCAAGCTTCTTGTGCGCGTCCCCAGACCGTCGCGGCCATTATTTAGTTGGATACACATGCAATGACCCACAACGAACCAACTCCTGAGCCTTTTGTGATCCTTGCTATGCCAAGGACCGGAACACACTATTTAGAAGAATTGCTAAACGAGCATCCGACCGTTCTGAGTAACGGTGAGTTGCTAAACGAATATGATCCCAATTGGCCCAGCACGGATCGCCTGCTAGGCACGGATCGCGAGCTTCTTGAGCTTGCCTATGTGCGCTGCCCTATGCGCGACTACAAGAATGTGACGCATCTTGGCTGCAAGATCAATGAACCTCAGTTTCGCGAGCGTCCAGCATTCTTTGCGGAATTAGCTCGTTGGCCAGCACTCAAGGTCATCCTCGTTGTTCGCCGAAACGTATTGGAATCGCTCCGATCCTTTGTGCAGGCCAGGGAAAGCGGTCAGTGGCTGAAGTTCAGCTCGGACAACGATACCGCTCGGCCACCGAGCGTCAGGTTGTCAATCGCCGACTGTGAGGCTTATTTCAAAGCCGCCGACGATTTTCACGCTCGCGTTATGGACTCCTTCACGTCGACCAACCTGCTTGTAATGGAATACGAGAGCCTACTTCACGAACCTGCCCAATGCTTGGGAGCGGTTTGGGATTTCCTGGGCGTTCCAGCGCTTGAGCCATCAGATAACGCCATCTTGCAGCGCCAGGAAACGCGACCGCTTGATCAAACGGTGGAGAACTTTGACGAGTTGCGGATTCACTTCGCACGCGGACCTTATTCAAGATTTTTTGACCTCGGAGATTCAATGCGCTCCTACGCTTAATCGCTTGTACCGCGTGCTCTGATGGGCGTGTAGGATATCCTGCAGTTTGCGCGCATTCCGTTCCAAAACTGACAAACCAAAGTCACCAAGGCAACCGGCAGTCGATCTGCGGCGAACATCAAAGGGCACGGGCGCAAGGCGACCTGGTCAATTCCCTCTCTGATGAAGCACTTCCTCAGACGCGATCTTTGGCGAGCCTCGAGTGCAGAATTCCGGCAAGGTGGAGGGTTCCAGTGCGCAACTGCACCAATCTCGCTGGACGGGACAGGCGTCCAGTTGGCACGGCGCTTGCTCCGAGATGACAGCAGCGCTCGACCGGAGCGCAGCATGGGAGAAGGAGGAGCCCCCACCCCGATCCGGTCAGGGAGAGAGAAACGATGTTGGTTCCAAGAGTCCCCCGCGCGATCGCAGCGCCCCGCAAGCGCCATTTTGCCCGGACCTACGTGCAGGTACTTGCCGCCATGGTCCTTGGAGCCGCAATTGGCTACCTCTATCCGGAAACCGGCCAAAGCCTGAAGCCGCTCGGCGATGCCTTCATCAAAGTCATCAAGATGATTATCGCACCTGTCATCTTCCTGACAATTGCGACCGGCATTGCCGGCATGAGCGATCTGCAGAAGGTCGGCCGAGTTGCCGCCAAGGCGATGGTTTATTTCCTTACCTTCTCGACGCTTGCACTCGTTGTCGGGCTGATTGTCGCGAATATCGTTCAGCCTGGCGCCGGCCTCAACATCGATCCGGCCTCGCTCGATGTCGAAGCCGTTAAGGGCTATGTGGCCACGGCTCACGAGCAGTCCGTGACCAGCTTCCTGATGAACATCATCCCGTCAACGATTGCCAGTGCCTTCGCGGAAGGCGACATCCTGCAAGTCTTGTTCTTCTCGGTCTTGTTCGGCATTGCTCTGGCGATGACCGGAGAGACGAGCAGGCCGGTCGTTACCTTTCTCCAGGCGCTCACCGCCCCCATTTTTAAGCTCGTCGGCATTCTGATGAAGGCTGCACCCATCGGCGCCTTCGGCGCTATGGCCTTTACGATCGGCAAATACGGAATCGGTTCGGTGGCCAACCTCGCGATACTGGTCGCGACGTTCTATCTGACCGCCTTCCTCTTCGTGTTCGGGGTTCTCGGCGTGGTCTGCCGCTGCAACGGCTTCTCGATCTTTTCTCTTGTCCGCTACATCAAGGACGAGCTGCTGCTTGTCCTGGCAACGTCCTCCTCGGAGGCCGCGCTGCCCTCGCTCATGGAGAAGATGGAGAAGGCCGGCGCCGCGCGTTCGGTCGTAAGTCTCGTCATCCCTACTGGATACTCATTCAATCTGGACGGCACCAATATCTACATGACGATCGCCGCCCTCTTCATCGCGCAGGCGACGAACACAGATTTGTCAATTGCCGATCAGATCCTCCTGCTGCTAATTGCGATGCTTTCCTCGAAGGGTGCGGCAGGCGTCACCGGCGCCGGCTTCATCACATTGGCCGCTACTCTGTCTGTCGTGCCGAGTGTTCCCGTTGCCGGAATGGCTCTAATTCTTGGCGTGGACCGCTTCATGTCGGAATGCCGCGCGCTGACGAATTTAGTCGGTAATGCGGTGGCATCGCTCGTTGTCGCTCGCTGGGAAGGCGAATTGGACCAGTCCCGGATGGAAGCCGCTTTCCGCGGTTAGGGTTACATCAAACGGGCTCCCCGCAAGCAAGCAATAGCGCGACGTGTAAGTCACGGCCTTCACAGCAGTCGAATTGCCGGCCTCCAAAGAGCGCTGGAAATAGTGTACTAACGCGGAGAGTAATACAACACCATGAAGCCCCTAAGCAAACGAACGGTTCACGGAAACTCATCTGGGTCCGCATGGAGCGCTGTTCGTCGAATGCGTTATCAACCGTGGGGTGTGGTAACTATTTCAGCTTGCCGCCCCAAGCCGTCGCGGGATCGCACCGGATGACGGAGGACCGGCCGATCAGAATCGCTAGGGGAAAGCGCGTCACAATTGCCGATCTCGCCCGCGAAGCCGGAGTCAGCGTAGCAACAGTCGATCGGGTTCTGAACGTCCGCCTTCCGGTGCGAGAGGAGACCGCCCAGCGGGTCCATGCGGCCGCGCACGCGATCGGCTATCATGCTGCCGGTCTCATCAAACAGCGCTTGCAGCAGCACCTGCCGCACTACAAGCTGGGCTTCATCTTGAGAAAACCTGCCCACGATTTTTACCAAGATTTCGCTCGCAATATTGAAGAGTCGGTCAGTATGGCTAAATCCTTCCACGGCCTTCCGATCATCGAGTTCGCGCAGTCACATTTGCCGCGTGACCTGCTCCCGCTTCTTAAGGACCTTGGAAGCCGCTGCCAGGCGATCGCCATGGTGGCGGCCGATCACCCGAAAATCACAGCATCAGTCGAGGAGCTCAAGGCGAAAGGTATCCCGGTATTTTCGCTGTTATCCGACTTCGCCGATGGCGTGCGCGAGGGCTACATCGGCCTCAACAACAGCAAGGTCGGACGGACTGCCGCTTGGGTGTTTTCCAAGGCCGCAAAACGGCCCGGCAAGGTGGCGGTGTTTGTCGGAAGCCATCGCTTCCAGGCGCATGCGACGCGGGAAACGGCCTTTCGTGCCTATTTTCGTGAGAACGCGCCCAAATTCGAGGTGCTTGATCCGCTCGTGAACCTTGATGAACGGCAGCTCACTTACGAAAAATTGCTGGATCTTATGCAGCGGGAACCAGAGCTCGTCGGCTTCTATATGGCCGGCGGGGGTATAGAGGGAGCAATTTCCGCGCTCCGAGAAGAGGGGAGCGGTCAGGATCTCGTCGCGATCGTGAGTGAAATGACGCCGCAGTCACGTGGGGCGCTTGCGGATGACATCTTGACGATGGCGGTCGGCACGCCAATGCGCCGACTTTGCCAGGAGCTGATAATGGCAATGGAGCGGGCCATCAAAGCCGGCGTCGCGGAGAGCCCGGGGCAGACATTTCTGCCGTTCGACATTTATCTTCCGGAAAATATTTGACCTTGATGGATTTCTATCATGAGCGCCCATTTTCCTTTCACCGATGAAAGGAAAGCTCGATTGACTCGGCCGTCTCTGTCCGATCTGTGAACCGGCGTGGTTCCGTCTTGAAAGAAGCCGGATGCCGAAATGGCAGCCGCGCTTCATGGAAGGAAAGTCAAGCAATGCGCCAGGTATCGCCCCGCTTTGCACTCGATCACATGGCGGCGCCCCGCCTTGACGTCAGTGCGCTTTTCGCGCTTGCCCGTGACCAAGGCCTGACCGACGTCCAAATCCGTTACCCTCATTTCAGCAATCCTGTCGCACGCGGCATTCCGGCTGCGGACGTTCGGTTTGCCGCTACCGAAGCGGGCGTCACGATCATCTCTGTCAACGCCTTGCAGCGGTTCAACGACTGGACTCCAACGCGTCAGGCCGAGGCAAGCAACCTCGCCGATTATGCGACGGCGTGCGGGGCAGAGACGCTCGTGTTGGTGCCGGCCAACCGCAGCTCGTGGCCCACCAATAGCGAGCGCCAGGACAATCTTCGTTTCGCTCTAAACGAGATCAAGCCAATCCTCCAGTCGCGGGGTCTGATCGGTCTCATCGAGCCGCTGGGTTTCCGAACCTGCTCGCTTCGATCAAAGAAGGAAGCGGCCGAGGCCGTTGCCGCGGTTGATGGCCAGTCCGTCTTTCGCCTCGTGCACGACACGTTCCACCACACCCTGGCCGGGGAGACATGCCTGTTCTGCGAGCTTACCGGCCTGGTGCACATTTCAAGCGTAAACGACCCGACCTTCTGGATTTACCCCGATCGCTTTCTTGCAGGTTCCGACAATGGCAGCCAGATTCAGGCGCTGCTGGATGGCGGCTACGCGGGACCTTTCTCGTTCGAGCTGATCGAGGAAGTCCATTCTCTGGACGATCTCGCAGGCGCACTTGCCGCCAGCATCGACTTTATCCGGCGAGGGCTATTGTCGTCAAAGTAGATGGTGACAGGTGTAGTGACTATAGGTGCGCCTGAATTTTCCGAGGGTTCACAGCGGGGCAGCCATCCGAGATGCCTCCTGTATCATTATCTCCCGCATCCAGATGCTTGCCGGATCGCTATTGTGGAGGGCCGGCCATTGGAGGGTCTCGGTGAATGTGGGAAATGGCAGCGGAAGTTCGATAACCCGCAGGGGGAACGTTTTTTCGAAATGCCTGACCAGCCGTAAGGGCATGGTCGCTATACGAGCTGTGCCGGACACCATAGGTGGAATCATGCTGAAGCCCTGCACGGCGACCTCGACACGTCTCTTAAGGCCATGCTCAAGCAAAAACCATTCCTCGATAGACGGCTTCATCGTACGCCCGAACCTGACCGCGACGTGCCTCATCGACATGTATCTCTCGAATGTAAGCTGCTGTGGCAGCTGCTTGTTTGTGGGACAGCCTACGCACACGAGCTTCTCGTCAAACAGCGCAATGCTTGAATGCACACTCGACGTGAACATATCCGGTAGAATTAGAAAATCGACGTCACCGCGCCGGAGAAGCTCATCGGGGCTATCGTCGACAGGCAGCAGTTCGAAGCTGACGGCGGGGGCTTCCCGTGAAATACGCTCCACAAGCTTTTCGAAAAACACGAGCGTGACGAAATCGGAAAGAATGATCCTGAAGAGGCGATCGGCTCGAGCTGGGTCAAACGGATCCGAAGAAATAATCGAGCACTGGATGTGCTGGAGAGCGTCGCGAACTGCGGGGGCAAATGCTGCCGCACGCGGGGTTAGAAATCGTTCGCGACCTCTTATCGTAAACAGTTCATCGCGGAAATAATCGCGCAGTCGGGCGACGGCCGCACTCATGGCGGGCTGACTCAGGTTGATCCTGCGTGCCGCCGCCGAGAGATTACGCTCCGTCAGGAGTGCGTCGAGCACAACGAGGAGATTTAGATCAAGTCCTTTGAAACGCATGTCATCAGCCATCCATGGGATGGATGCCTTTAACCGAAACAAACGACTTTAACAATTTAGCATTCTTGCAATCTTTTGTCGCAAAAAGTTTATGATGGATGACGTTAAGGTCCGACATATGAGCCGCGTGATCTGCCGAAGCGAGCAATCGTTCGTACTGTGCAGGTCAGAGATTGGCAGTTTGAAACGCCGGGCCGATGGCGCCGGGCTATCAACCAGCGTCTTCGGCGGCCCCGACCTAGCTGGGCGTGGAATCTAATAGGGTGCACCTTTCCAGTCCGAGGCGACTGATGGGCGGTTTGATCCTAAGCTGCCGTGAGGCCTGTGCCAATTGTATCGGCGAGCCAATGCAGCAGTCCGGCAGCGTTTTTGAGAGCTGTTGTAGGCTCGGCCTAAGCCCATTGGCGCAAGCCTATCTGAACGAAGCGCTTGGCCTTGCCGCTATCCGGTATGTGATCTGTGGTGTCTTCTCGTCCTGCTGTTCTTGTTTTGGAACGCCCTTATGGTGAGCCCATCCGGGACGTGGGGCACCGGGAGCACAAAGGTGCAGGCAGGCCGTCAATAGACCGTGGGCTGAGAGCCCGAGCTCGTTACATGGCCGCCCCTGGCGACTTTCCCGGATGCGCTGCGAGCGCGGATCAGTAGATGTCGTGTTGCCCGCCAGCTCCCGTCTTTGACCGAGCCAAGAAGGAGGAACGGGCATGCTTATCATCGGACTGGATATTCACCGCGCCTTCGCCGAAGCAGTGGCATGGGAGGAGGGCAGGCTCAGGCGACTCGGCCGCGTCGACATGCGGCGCGATCTGCTGGCGGCGTTCGCCGCGAAGCTGTCGCCGAACGATGTCGGGGTGATCGAGGCCACCGGCAGCGCGACGTCCGCTGCAGCTGTGATTGCGCCGCATGTGAAGAAGGTGGGGATCGCCAAGCCGAAACAGGTGTTTATCGTTGCCTATGCCAAGATCAAAACGACGATCGACGCCGACGTTCTTGCGCAGCTCTATGCCAGCGGCTTCTTGCCAGAAGTCTGGATTGCGGACGAGCCGACGCAGGCTCTGCGTCGACAGGTGACACGGCGCAATCAGATTGTCCGACAGAGATCTCGATTGAAGAGCGTCATCCAGTCGATCCTTCATAGCCACCTGATCCGTCCTGCCCGCATGCCGACCTGTGCGGCGCCAAGGGTCGGACCTGGTAATCGAGCAGGTCGTACCGCAGGACGAGCGCCTCGCGATCGATGGGCATCTGCGCGAGTTCGACCGATTGGGCGAAGACCTCCAGGTCATCGAACGCGATCTTGTCCGCTCGGCTCTCGAGGATGAAGGCGTGAAGCGGCTGATGACCATTCCCGGCGTCGACATCACCGTCGCGCTGGCGATGAAGGGCGGCGATCGGCGACGTGTCGCGCTTCGACGATCCGCAGAAGCTCGTGACCTATCTCGGGTTGAACCCAAGCGTCCAGCAGTCCGGCCAGGTCCGGCCTACCATGGGCGGATCACCAAGCAGGGCCGTGGTCATGCGCGCGGCATGCTCGTCGAGGCGGCCTGGGCGGCCGCTCGTGCTCCCGGACCGTTGCGAGCCTTCTCCCTGCGGCGTGCGAGCCCGGCGCGGACAGCATGTCGCGGCCGTGGCAACCGCACGCAAACTCTCTGTCGTGATCTGTCATCTGTTGAGAAGGGCGAGAGTTACGCGTAGGCTCGACCCTCCCTGCATGCCAAGAAGCTTGCGCGATGTGGAACTCAAGGCCGGGAGCAAGGCTGTGCGCGGCCAAAAGGGAGCGCACGCCTACAACATAAAGAGCCACCGGGAAGAAGAGCGCCGCTGGGTGGAGCAGGCCGAGGGCGCCTATGCACGCCTCGTCGCCGGTTGGAACCCACGAGGTCCGAAGAGGGTAGGCACGGATGCCGCAAACCGGGCGCCCAGCTTGGCATAAGGGCTACGTGGCCTCAGGAAGCGTCGTCGCCAATGCAGACCATGGACGAATTCCCAGCCGATGCCGAGATGCCGGTCGACCGTGCCTGTCGCCGTCCGGTGATGCGATGCCCCCGAGCGGATGAGTTCGCCCCGGATGCTCCCGGTCACGACGCACGGGTTCGGGTTCCAAGGCGCTCAGTTTTGTTCGCGCCCAATCGGTGTAGGACGCGGCAGAAAATACGAGCGTGACGAAATCGGGAAGAATGATCCTGAAGCGGCGATTCGGTAGAGCCGGGTCAAACTATCCGACGAAATAAACGAGCACTGGATGGGCGGGAGAGCGTCGCGAACTGGAGGGCAAGAGCTCCCGGACGCAGCGTTAAGTTTGAATACCTCCGCGGACATGGTCGCGAGCTTATCGCGCAAATAATCGAGCAGCCGAGCGCCGGCCGCACTCATGACCGGCTGGGCTCGGTTAATCCTGCATGCCGCGCCCATGAGGTTGCGCTCTGTCGGGAGTGCGTCGAGCACAACGACGAGATGTAGTTCACGATCTTTGAAACGCGTGGTCAACTATCCAAAGTGTGGATGCCTTTCATCGAAACAAACGATTTCATCAATGTTCTGGAATCCTGCATGGGCAGAAGCACCTGACGCACACCGATGCCCCCACTGCCTCATGGCGTGGCGAGCGTCTTAAGAAACCGCCCGAAAGGAGATTTTTCATGCGCTCTACCGGGCAGTGGAGTGCTGGGAAAGGGAGTTGCAACTGACCGGGTCCGACTTCTTCCGAGCCTATGGACAGACTGGGAGACGCGCACGGTGTAGCGGCTCACATCGTCATACTGCACCTACGCCACACACCGGCCGGACCTGATCCGGCTTTATGAGCATTGGGCTTTGTCAGTTGCCCAAGCGTGATGGCTTTCGCGACGCGGCGCGCCTCAGGAACTGAGCCGCGTCCAGGTCGAAACGCGGGAAAGAAAGACAGGAAACAGAATGGCCGATCAATTCGCAACGGACGTCATTGCCCTGATCAAGAAACGCGCCGAGTCGGAGAGCGGTGAGGGAATGCCTGCGTCATTCGTCGGCGAGATAACAATCGCCACGGAACTGGACGCGCTCGGGTTTGATTCGCTGGGTTTGGCGGACGTCCTCTGGGATGTGGAGCAGGCCTACGGCATCAAGATCGACATGAACACGGCCGATGCCTGGTCCAATCTCAAGAATGTCGGCGACGTCGTGGAAGCCGTCCGCGGCTTGCTTGCGAAGGAGGCTTGAATGGACAGGCGCGTCGTTATCACCGGAGTGGGCGGCCTGTGCGGACTGGGCACCGACGCCGCCTCTATGTGGAAAGAGATGCGCGAAGGCCGCTCCGCCATCGGCCCGATCGCCAATTCCGAGCTTCATGACCTGGAGGGCATGACCGGCGCTGAGATCAAGGCGCTGCCCCAGCACGACATCAACCGGGGGCATCTCATCTCCATGGACCGCTTCAGCTTGCTCGCCGTGCTTGCAGCGCGCGAAGCCATGCGGCAGGCCGGACTTTCCTGGGACGAGGGGAATGCCCATCGCTTCGGCGCGACAGTGGGCGTCGGATTTACCGGTTCATACGCAACAGAACAAACTTACCGCTCACTGCTTTTGGGTAGCGCAATCCGTGCTGAACTCTTCACTGGAGTAAAGGTGATGCCCAGCGCCGCTTCCGTCCATCTTAGCTTGAGCCTCGGCTTGCGCGGGCCGGTCTTCGGGGTGACCTCCGCATGTGCCTCGGCCAACCA
>NZ_RZOL01000127.1:0-15121 GCF_004022985.1 Mesorhizobium sp. M7A.F.Ca.ET.027.02.1.1
GCCGCCGAGGGTGGCTCAAATGGCGGCCTGCTGATCGCAAACATGCTGACCCGCTATCCTGAGCATTTCGGGGCTCTGTTCTGCACAGCACCGCTTATCGACATGCGTCGCTACACCAAGCTCTTGGCGGGCGCGAGCTGGATCGACGAATATGGCGATCCGGACAAGGTTCACGATTGGGCTTTCCTGAAGGAAATCTCCGCCTATCACGCCGCAGCGCCGGGACAGCCCTATCCGCCTATCCTGATCGCCACCACGAAACGCGACGACCGCGTCCATCCGGGCCATGCGCGCAAGATGGCCGCAAAACTGCAGGCTCTTGGCTATCCCGCTTACTTCTACGAGGCCAGCGCAGGCGGGCACGGCTGCGGCGAGGACAATCGGGAGCAAGCCGCATTCATCAGTCTAGGCACCAATTTTCTCCGCAGCGCAATCGGCTTCAACGATCACCCTCCGGAGACGGCGGAACGCGTTGCAACGCAAGAGGGGCATTTGAGGTCCATCAACAATTCATTCGAGCAGGAGACGAAATAGTGCAGTGCATCCTTTCTGAACATCAAGGAGTGAATTTCATGGCGAGAACGCGAATGGGCGTAGCGCGGGCAATAGCAGCGGCGGTGGCCCTAATCATGGTGGGACAGCAGGCCGTCGCCGCGGAGCCTGCGCAAGCAGAGACCGTCCTGGCGGAGACGGGAGCCTCGGTCACCGAAGCGCCAAGCCCTTGGCAGGTCCGCCTGCGGGCGTTGGGCGTCGTTACGAAAGATCTGGGCTACGTTGATACGCTTCCCGGCTCCGGTCTTTCCTATTCGGACACGGTGACGCCGGAACTCGATATCTCGTATTTCTTCACCGACAATATCGCCGCCGAACTCATACTCGGCACCACCCATGCTAACATCGAAGGTCAGGGAACGATCCGCTCGGCGGGCAACATCGGCAAAGTTTGGCTGCTCCCGCCCACGCTGACATTGCAGTACCATTTTACCGATCTCGGCGCGTTCAAGCCTTATATCGGCGCCGGCGTGAACTACACGATCTTCTATAACCAGGACACTGGCAGCGCTGACGCTCTCAAGGTGAAGAACACGTTCGGCACGGCGCTGCAGGTCGGATTCGACTACATGGTGGACCAGCACTGGGGCCTCAACTTCGACGTGAAGAAGCTTTTCCTGAGGCCGGACTTCGACGTCACGGTGGCCGGCGCAAAGCTGACGGGGAAGGCGGAGCTCGATCCCTGGCTGATAGGCGCAGGTGTCACTTACCGCTTTTGAATATCAGAGTGAAGTCTGCTTCCCGACTGCCGGTTTAAAATTAAGGGCGCCTCGCGCGCCCTTTTTTACGGTCGACACTGCAGGGCGAGACCTCATGAAGCCATTGTCGAGAGGGCGGGGCTCTCTTCCGGCGGACCAAGAAGGTGCACTGGCCAGCCTGCCTCGCGCCTGAGATCGAGTGCTTAGAAGCGCTTTGGATCGGGACGGGCTTTGGTATTGTGGGTGGAATGCTTCAGCCAGACTATTTGCCAGCATCGTCTCCCGGACGTCATGTCTGAGCTTCGTGTCAGCGCAAGGCGAACACGCGGCTCCTAGATGCCGACACGATGGCTGGTTCAGCCATGCTGCGACAGTTGCCTGTTTTTTTCAGTTCCTTTGCTGTTCGTGCGCTAACCGCAACGCTCCATACTAGTCTCGCGTGCCTGTCCCCGTGGGGTGGGCGGCAGAAAGCGATTAGGCCCGCTGAAAGAGGCGGACCGCATCCGAAGGACCGTAGCCAAGAGAAGGACCTGAAGCGAGAGCGAAGGTTGCGGGAGGCCGCGGCGGGCCTAAAAGGCAATGCCGACCAACCCCCACGCCCCAGGAAAGGCTGACAAAAACCGCAGCGGCCGACTGTCCAATAGGGTGCGCCGCGCCAGGGCGAGCCAAATGGCAGGGGCTGCCGGGGGGCCCTAAGAAAAGCGTGGGTTCACGAGCACCCGGCGCACGCCATCAGGCCGCCAGCTACTTGGAGGGCGGGTGTATCAGGCCTGTTTGTCGGGCCGAACCAGATCCATGTGGCTAACGCCGAGGGCCAATGCCAGTTCATAGATCGTGATAATTGTCGGATTTCTTCGGCCTTTCTCCAAGCCGCTGATGTATTGCTGACTGAACCCGGAAATCTCCGCAAGCTGCTCCTGCGTCAGACGCTTCCTTTGCCTGATCCTCTGCACATTCCGTCCAACCAACTTGCGCATATCCATGCACGCAAGCCAGCGGATCAGGCGGCTTGAGTTTATCAACTATAATATGTAATCCACATTTAGCAGGCAGAGGGCTTCGCGGGTCCATTGGCCGGAGATAGAATTAGCGATGTTACAGCCCAAATCGAACACGCCGTTTGCCGACGAGGTCCCCTGGTCGGACCGCATTACAGCCTACGACAAGGACCACTTTACGACCTATATGAGGCTCCTGGACGCCTCAGCCGACAACGCCACTGAAGAGGAAATGGCCCATGTGATCCTCGGCATTGATCCGGCACGCGAACCGGAGCGCGCACGGAACGTTCTTCGCAGTCATCTCGACCGTGCAAACTGGGTGGTGACGAGCGGCTACAAGGATTTGTTCGCCAGTTGACGAAATGGGCGGTGCGGTCGCTTCGCTTCAAGCAACGAAGTCGCGTAACCACCATGCATCGACGCATCACCACAGCGCGAATGCGCTCGAAGATGATCGCGAGGACTTCCAGTCGGCGCGGATGGCCCAGCGCTTCGCTGTCTCATCGTTTTGTCCTCCGCTCGCCAATGGCTGCTTCCCAGGAAGCGGTGCGGCGGCGAGTCATGACAGGAACGGGCCCGCCGTCTGAGCCGCACCGCATCCGGAGGACCGGAACGAGGAGAATGACCCGAAGCGAGAGCTAGCTGTGGAGCCTCAGTAGGTTGTCCCGATCTAAGCCGATACGACTGATGGGTGGTTTTGATCCTAGGCTGCCGTTAGGCCTGTGCCAATTGTACCGATGAAGCCAATGCAGCAGTTCGTCCGTGTTGAGAGCTGTTGTAGGCTCGCGCGTAAGCCCATTCGCGCAGGCTGGTCTGGATGAAGCGTTCGGCCTTGCCATTCTTTCAAGTTCAGGACTGCAGTTCGTGCTGACACTCAAGCGCGTATAGAGTTCGAGATCACTCACCCGTTCCATCCGTGGCGCGGCCAGCGCTTCGTGCTGTCGACACGCAAGCAGAACTGGGGCGAGGACCGCGTCATGTTCTACGACGCGGAGGGACGGCTTCGCTCACTGCTTGCGTCATGGACGGACGTCGCCGCACCCGATGTTTTCATTCAGGTCTCGGCGGGTAGGTCGTTCATGCGTCCAGATGACCTGGCAACCCTGGCGGCGTTGATCGAGCAGATCGAGCGCAGCCATGGCGGCTGAATGCGTGTCAGGCAATTTATGCCGCATATGTAAACCTAATTATGCCCCGCATGCAGGCGTTTCCTGTGCGGTCAGGCCTGCGTCAAGGACATCGGCGCCATCGTTTTTCATGGCTTTTGGCAAGGGCTGGCGGTGCTGATCGCGGCTCCTCAGCCTTCCCCGCCGATGCATCGGCGGCCGGAACCACCGCCCACGGCTTCGGCTGCAGTGCACGATCGCTAGCTCGTGCACATGCTCGCCAACATGTGCTGGCAGCAGAGACCCGAGGCAATCATGTCTACTGACATCGCCATGAAGGTTGACGCCGACCATCTGCGGCGTGATGCATTCCTCTACGTGCGTCAGTCCTCTCTTCGTCAGGTGTTCGAGAACACCGAGAGCACCAAGCGGCAATACGCCTTGCGCGATCGCGCAGTGGCGCTGGGCTGGCCGATCGAACGTGTCCACGTCATCGATAGCGACCTGGGCCTCTCCGGCGCGCAGTCGCAGGACCGCGACGGCTTCCAGCACCTGGTGACCGAAGTGGCGATGGGGCATGCAGGGATCGTGCTGGGGCTGGAAGTGTCGCGCCTAACACGCAACAATGCCGACTGGCACCGTCTCCTTGAGCTGGCCGCTCTGTCGCGTACGCTCATCATGGACGAGGACGGCGTCTACGATCCGGCCTATTTCAACGATCGCATGCTGCTCGGGCTGAAGGGCACGATGAGCGAGGCCGAGCTGCACATTCTGAAGTCGCGGCTGCAACGCGGCATTCTCAACAAGGCGCGCCGCGGCGAGCTCGAGATGCCGTTGCCGATCGGGTTGGTCTACACCCCTGACGCGCGGGTCGTGCTCGATCCCGACCGACAGATCCAGGACACGGTGCGGCTCCTGTTCGATACCTTCCGCCAGACCGGCTCAGCCTGCGCCGTCGTGCGCCGTCTGCGCGGCGAGAAGATCTTTGACGCGACACGACCTGCGTCATTGAACGTACAATCGTGGGATCAGATGTCGATTGCGGCTAGACGTTGTAAAGCACACCGACGATTTTCCGGGCGCCAATGACCGTCGGAACCCCATTTGCAGCCTTTCCCACGGAAAGGACCTGTGACGATCCCATCCCGCCTATGCTCTCGAACAGCCTGAAATGGGAAAGATCGCCCGGAAGCGCCGTGCCCACCCGCTTGAAAATGCTGGATCCGTCATCAAGGCAAAGGGCGACGAGCGCATCCTGGTGATGCCCGAGGGTGTCGAGTTGGATGTGGTCTCCTCCGAGGACAACTTGCTTATCAAGAGCGAGCGGCACGGCACTTTCATCGACCACGCGGAAGGCGATTGCGATCCGCTGCAACTCCCTGTTGGCGTCGACTGCCACGGCCTCTTCCGGGCCATGATCGACCCTCACCGTGTGGTCGAAAATGATCCCGACAACTTGGTGAATTGCCGTTTCATCCTCGGGAAGAAAGACGCTTTTTGGATTGCGGATGCGCGGGTCCGGCGTCTCGGCGGTGAGGGCGATTAATCCGCCACCTTTTGCGTTGCGAACTAACCGGCGCGCGTAAACGTCCTTGCCGTGCCGAGCGATCACCAGCCGCCGGTCCGCGCTTAACGTGGGTATGGATTTGACGATAGCGAGGCTGCCAGGGGGTGCCGCAAAACCAAAGTTGGCTCGCCTGAGATAGTATGCAACGCAGCTCTCAAGAACGCAGGGCTCGAGAATTTCCGGCTGGTCCTGGGTTTCCGCACCCGCCCGGTGCCTAGTAAAGGCCGCCAAATCGGGACAGATGACGACCCGCGGTGCAGCGAGCGAGGTGAAGTCGATCGCGGCCGGCGCCGCAAGCTTCTGCTTCGCTGCTGGCAAGTCCCGCCGGCGCCAGCGATAGCATTCTTCACGAATGTCCTCCGCAAGCTTGATCAGATCAGCCAATTGGCCAGCGCATTGCGCGACCTCACCAGCCGTGATGTCTTGGCGACGCCCGTGGTGGGCCTTGTTCATCAAGGCCACCACCGGGGAGTTGTCACCCAGCGCAGGGTGTTCAGCGAACCGCCTGAAAATGTCTGCGCCGAACATCCCGGCCGACCCGGCCCGTACCAAGGGGCGCATTCGCTGCACGAAATCGGCGAGCGTGGGATTCGGTGCCGCCTTGGCCCAGGATGAATGGGCCGGATCGTCGAACATGTCACCAAGCTGCGCCTCGAGGAACACGCGACATCCATCGGCGAAATCGCGTGCGGGCTCTTCTTCATTTGGGTCGGCATCGAAGCGCTTCTTGCGCTCAAGCAGGACGGAATGGGGCACGATCGTCCTGAGACGGGGCTGCAACCGTGTCGCGGGGTGCACGGCAAGATGCTCAACTCCGCCCGGAAGCTGGATTTTGGCAACCCGGCCGCTGAAGCGAGGATCATAAGACGTAACGATCACCTGCGCGCCACCACTCGCCAATTTTCCGAGCGCGGCCGCCAGCCGCTCCCGGTTTTCATCGTCAAGCAGCTCCTGAGGATCGTCAAGCACCAGGGTAGTCAAGCCACCGCGCTCCTTCAGCACGTGCTGCCAGAAGGCGAAAAAGAACGCGACCAAACTCGCTCGCAGGGCCGACGCGTTCGTGACATGTTGGGCTGGGGCCGCGACGCCTCCTGTTTGGACTACGAGGTCCAATTCCCCTTTGCGGCCCATACCGGTATCGACGAGTTGGTGAGCCGTATCGGGAAATGCGCCGAGATAGATGAGATCACGCCAAGCGGCGGCATCCGTTCGAAGAATTTTGCGAAGCTGGTCGACTTGCTGGTCAGCCAGCGTCCCCAAATCGGCTAGTTGACCGAGCGCCGTGCTTGCCGTCGCGTAGTTGCCAAGCCGGGCTTCAGCCGCCCGGCGCGTCGCCAAGTGCTTTGAAAGCCGCGCACACTGGGTCAACGCGTCCGAGATCGGCTCGGCTGCTTTGACGATGCTTTGGAGTTCCAACAGCTTCCCCGTGAGGGTCAGTTTCTCTGTATGCTCCCCTTCCTTGGGCTTGCGCCCGAGCACGCGGGTCAGGACATCCTTTGCCAAGGCATCGTTGTTTTGGCGCCAATGGGCAAAGCGGATTGCTCGGTTAAGGCGCTCCAAGGCTAGTTGAAGGTCGCTACACCCTGCTGGCAACGAGATGGCAAGGGGATCATCCAACTCCGCGCGGTTCTGGAATACGGCATCGAGGCTTAAGGCCGTTGGGGATTTCAATTCGCCAAGAATGCCTGCGAACGGTGCGAACGAAAAAGCCTCGTCGACAAGCGCTTTTCGCAGAAGGTCGCACGGATGCGACGGCAAGTCGGCGACCAACTCAGTGCGAAGCGCCTCGGGTAACGAGCGCAACAGATCGCCATGGGCATTTGCCGCCCAATGGGCCAGGGTTTGCGACAAGAGGTCAGCATCGGAGGCAGACCCGGCTAGGTGCTGTTTGACCGGTTGGCCCGTAACAGGGTCAGCGGCATGGGAATGATCGCCACCACAGACGACGCACCGGTTTTGGTCGCGTGCTGGGTCCGGATGATCGGCCATCCAGGCCTTGATCCGTGCATACAAGCGCGTGCGCGCTGCGCTCGATGGATTTTGCGCCAGCTCCTGCAGGGTGCGTGCTTCCGTCAGAATGGCATTTAGCCTGTTTTCGGCGTCGCCAAGCTCGTCCGGCGTCAGTTTGCGGAGGTCGGCGAGCCGTGCGATCGACTTCAACGTTTGAGGCTGGCTGACACGCTCGAGCGCCCGACTGATATTCTCTTCGAGGTCCGAACGCAGTTTTGCATCGGCGGGGTCAAAACGCCCGCCAAGGATCTCTTTCGCGGACTCAAACGCGCATGCCTTTGCGTCATCGAAGTTCGTCTTGATGGTCTTAAGCTTTTCCTCAATGGCCTTGTCGTCCGACGGGATTGGCACCGGCGTCGGCGGCTCCAGCATAGCATGCGTCCGCAAGATCTTTTCGAGGTCGCCTTTGGCAATGTTGTAATCGGCGTCCGCCTTATCGCGTTCGCCGCGCTTGGCCTTGATGAGATCTTTGTCGATTTTGGTTTTCGCGCGACGCGAATGTGCAGCAAGGTCCACGAGCGCTGACAACCCTGTAAGCTCGGACACTGCGCGTCCGAGTTCCGACTCAGATCCCAACTGAATGAGCGGGAGTAAGCCCGGCATCACGGTGCCGATGCGAAGTGCGATGGGATCGACCCCGAGCGGGGTTAGATCTGGCGGCAACTCCTTCAGCTTGCCCTGAAGCGAGCGCGTCATGCTGCGGCGGATGGGGGGAAGCTTCACGCCGCCATCTTCAACGAAGGTCAGTTCAACCCAGGTATCAGCTGGAACCCAGTCCTTGTCGGGTCGGTACTGATCCAAGAATGGCATTGGTGTCAGTGACGACAATTTGTGCGTTGTTCGCTCGTCCTCCGCATTGCCTATCCAGCAATCGAAGTCCTCCGGGCTTTCAGGTTCGCGCTGGGGCCGAAGCATCTGACCTGTGAGCGTCCAGATGACGGCATTGAGTAGCGAGGTCTTGCCGGATCCGTTCCGCCCTTCGAAGAGCGTGATTGGGCACGAGAACTCGTGGACATAATTCTCCGGGGCCGCATCCGGTGTCCCAAACTTATGCAGGCCGGCGAACCGGTGGGCCTCCACCCTCTTCAGCCGAAGTCGCCTGTTGTTCGCGTTCGCGGGCCGCGAGGGCAAGGCCTTTACAGCAGGTGGCGGTTGGGAAATCGCGTCTACGAGTTCTTCCGCATGCGGAGAGCGGACATCAGCGGTCCAAGCCGCAGGGCCACGATTTTGGTACCATCCCAAGGCGCTACGCGTTGCAGCATCAGGCAGAGAAAAGGTGTGCCCGCCCTCAATGAGAACTGGCGTGCCTACGATTAAATCGGCAACTAACGAGTCAATGGTGTGCAAATGCAGCGCACGAGCATTCGATCTATCCATGTTTTCGTCTGTCCATTGTTGTGCCCGAGACATCGTTCACCAAAGGCAGCACGCTCTGCATCGGCCGCACCGCGAAGTCATCAGCAGCTCTTCTTTTGAATAGGTCTGGGGACGATCTACCCCACATGCTTGTTGAGATATCCGTCTTCGCATCCATCTTTAATCATTGATGCCGTGCATGGACACCAGACTAATCTTTGCACACTCACCCCTTACAACCTCTCGTAAGGACCAGTGCCAAAGCTGTCCGGCGAACCCTTCCGTCGATCACCGGCAGTTTTCCGGGACATTCGCCTCAGCAATCTGGCTGCTTTAAGTGATTTCCCAGTCTGCGTCCTTGTAGGCCAATGGCTCGCACGGTGACATATAGCAGCCCCGGTGGACCGGGTTGCTCGAATAATCGCACCATCGTCGCAGGAACTCGGCGTTTTCGCGCCGTCTGCGCATAAGTCCCGCAATTGGCTGTTGTGAGGTGGTAAATCGCCGCTTTACGGTCGCGCGGGGGGAGCTGCCGAGGTGCATCGTTGCGTCGAGGGGTGCGTGACCGCGCATTATTGGGGGACCGCGAAGCTCGGTCGTTAAATTCGCCGTGCTCCCATCCGTTCATGTGAAGCCGTTCGCCAAACATCAGAAGCCAAACATCAGAAGATGGATGATTGCCGCCCTCCCCCAGACGGCATCGCAATGTGCCAAGATCGTGGTGTTCAACGCCACGAAAAGGAGAGAACGGCAAATGAAGGGTACTATGATCGGGGTGGATCTGGCAAAGAACGTTTTCCAACTTCACGGCGCGACAATGACGGGGCATCTCAGTTTCCGTAAGAAGCTGACGAGGTCACGGTTCCGGCAGTTCATGGCAAGCCAGCCGCCTGCCGTGGTTGTGATGGAAGCAGGCGGCAGCGCGAGCTACTGGGCCCGAGAATGGTCAAATTTGGCCACCAGTGAAGCTGATCGCACCTCAATATGTGCGGCCCTTTGTCAAACGGTAGAAAAACGATGCTGCCGATGCTGAAGTAATCGTCGTTGCACCACAGCGCCCGGAGATGCGTTTTGTACAGCCGAAGTCGGAAGATCAGCAGGCATGCGCTGTGT
Source organism: Mesorhizobium sp. M7A.F.Ca.ET.027.02.1.1 (assembly GCF_004022985.1). NCBI lineage: Bacteria > Pseudomonadati > Pseudomonadota > Alphaproteobacteria > Hyphomicrobiales > Phyllobacteriaceae > Mesorhizobium > Mesorhizobium sp. M7A.F.Ca.ET.027.02.1.1. The sequence goes on from NZ_RZOL01000127.1 coordinate 9,404, forward strand.
TGTTCCGAGCTCGGGAGCGCCTCCTCCATCAGCGCATCGTGCTTGTGAATGCTTGCGTTCGGTACTGTACGAATATGGCCACGTCATCCGAAAGGGATCGCCCACATCAAGCGGATTGAAAGTCTCCTTGAGGAGCCGAACAGTGACCTGCCAGCCCTGGTGCGCGAGAAATGCTTTGATCTGCTCGAACAGATTGCTGAAAAGACGGCCCGGATCGAGGTCAAAATGGCAAAGGCCAAAGCCCTTTTCCCTGGCGACTGATACAGCGCGGCGAATCCAGACAATGTCTGGTGTCGGGCCCCAGACTGCGTTGGCGATCAGCGGCTTTGCTCCGCCGATGGAGAGCTTCAAACGCGGGCGAGACTTTGCGGCCTGGCTTGGGCTCGTGCCGAGTCAATACACCTCTTGTCAAACGGCATCCAAAGTTGACCCCGCTCGGCATCCAATTTTGACCCCCTGATGTAGAGCGCTGCGGTGAGCGCCCGACCGGGTGGAACTGGTCTGGGTGGTGCAGCCCGGTCGGGCGCGGCTGATTGGGCTCTGGCGGCTTTAGCTTTTGAGAGCGGTTCTTGAAGCGCCAGGATTCGTTGCCGGTCTCGATGATCTCGCAGTGATGGGTGAGCCGGTCGAGCAAGGCGGTCGTCATCTTGGCGTCGCCGAAGACGGCCGGCCATTCACCGAAGGCGAGGTTCGTGGTGACGATGATCGAGGTCCGTTCGTAGAGCCGGCTGATGAGGTGGAAGAGCAGTTGGCCGCCGGCCTGGGCGAAGGGGAGATACCCGAGCTCGTCGAGCACTGCGAAGTCGAGCCGGGTCAGGTAGTCGGCGATGTGCCCCTGCTTGCCGGCGCGATGCTCGGTCTCGAGCCGGTTGACCAGGTCGACGACGTTGAAGAAGCGCCCGCGAGCTCCGTTACCGATGAGCGCCCGGGCAATCGCGATGGCGAGATGCGATTTGCCGGTTCCGGTGCCGCCGATGAGAACAGCGTTGCGCTGGTCCGCGACGAAGGCGCCGGTGGCGAGATCGCGGACCAGGGCCTCGTTGACCGGCGTGTCGGCGAAGTCGAAGTCGTCGATGTCCTTGGCGAGCGGCAGCTTGGCGACGGTGAGCTGGTATTTGATCGAACGGGCCTGCTTCTCGGTGATCTCGGCCGACAGCAGGTCGCCGACGATCCTGGGCGGCTCGTGCTGACGCTTTATGGCGGTGGCCATGATCTCGTCATAGGCGCTGCGCATGCCAGAGAGCTTCAGCGTCCCCATCAGGTCCAGTATCTCGGTGCGTTCCATCAGCTTGCCCTCCTGAGGCTGTCGTAGCGGGCGCAGTCGGCCTGCGGCTCATGGCGCAGACGCAGCGCGTCGGATGTGAGGATGGTCACGGCCGGTGCCGGATCACGCCGGCGGGCCACGATATTGAGGATGACGGCCGACGAGCAGACGTTCTCGGCGAGCGCCTGCTGGCAGGCGGACTCGACGGCGTCGAGACCATCGGACAGCACCGCCGTCAGGATCGCTACCATCTGCCGATCGCCGTCATCGGCAGCCTTCAGCCTGCGCCGCACCCGCTCCATCGCCGGCGGCAGCTCCCAGCCCTGGAATGGCGCGCCGTTGCGCAAGGCGCCGGGCTTACGAGCCAGCACGGGAACGTAGTGCCATGGGTCGTAGAGCGTCTGCCCGCGGCCGAACGAGCGGACATGCTCGCCCACAATCACCCCGTCCTGACGGATGACGATGCGGTCGGCATAGGCCTGGATCTCGACCGGGCGGCCGACGGCGGTCGACAGCACCGAGTATTTGTTGTTGTCGAAGCGCACGGTGCAGGTCTTCGACACCGAGGCGGGAACCGTGTGGAAGCCATCGAAGGGGCTACGATACTCGACCAGTCTGCCGCGCTCTTCCTCGAACACATCCCAGATCGTGCGCTCGGGCTGGTCGACATGGCGGTGAGCCTTGGCCCAGGCGACGCATTTGTCGAGCAGCCAGGCGTTCATCTCCTCGTAGCTCCTGAAGCGCAGGCGGGGCGTGAAGAAGCGTGCATGTACCGTGCCAAGGCAAAAAGCATTTGAAACGCCCGATAGTCAGCTTCCCTTACGTTGCGTACTCGACATTGTCGGCTATCGGACAATGCCGAACGTGCATCGGCATCGACCGACGCCTGAACCAGAGCGCACCCGCAGGACGCTTCGCAGCCGTGTCGACCTGGCGAGCTGATGCGACCAAGTACTAGTTCCGAACTGTTCGACGGCTGACGCACAGGGCGGACGGTTACTTTTCAAGTGAGGAGATCTCTGTATCCGCCATTCATAAGGGCGCGGCCACGAGAGACGGCGCGGCGAATGCGGTCGCGCAGATGGTCGCGAGGATCCCTCCAGTCGGCATCGACGCGGCGTTGACCAATCAGCGCTTCGGCGAGCTCGCGATGTGAGGCCCCGGCAAGCGATCCGTCGAGCGCACGAAGAACGAAGTTTAGACGGGGACCGCGTTTTTCCCGCGGAAACAAGCGGGCAGGCAGACGTTGACCCACACTTAGAGCATTGAGGCACTCGAGCGCCCTCAGGCGGTGCCTCAAAAGCTTCGCGGGCCAGATCGCCTCGGTTCGGAGACAGACAGGGTGCAAGATATCCGCGCCAGAGACGGCGAGCTGGAGCGTATGCTCAGCATTGCGAAGAAGAACATGTTGGCCCTTGTCGGGCGCCAGCAGGACCGTCGCACGACATGGCAATGCCAAGAGTTGGTACGGCGTTGTCTCCGACGATGCTGGCAGATGTTCTGCAATGACTGGCAACACATGGACGCACCAGAGCGGAGACCAGAAAACGATCGAATTTCGCCCATAAGACTCGGCGAAACAGAACACCCCAGCGTGACAGGTCGCCGGCCGACGCGACCACGTCAAGCAAGGGTTGGTAAGACCAGCTATTGGCCTGCTGGCTTGCAGCCGTCACATCACGCTGGAATGCTGGATTGCGGCGCAAAAACTCCCAAGCCCATTCGCGCGGCGTCATACCAGTGGTGTAGTCGTATGATCTTTCATCCCGCCAATCAGCCTCGACCGCGCCAGTCACGAGAACTGCAGGCATGACTGTGCCCCCCTGCCCGCCCCCACGAACGTCGAAACGTCATGCCTCCTGGCAAAGCACCGGCGCCGGAGCCACCAGACCTCGATGGAGGCATTTCGTCGAAGCGTGCGCCATTGGCACCTTGGAGGGCAGAAGGCGCGCGCAAACAGCCAGAACACCGTCGAACCCGCGCAGCGACAGCCAGCGCGGCCTGAGCACGCCAAGGGTATTCGTTTCGTATCGGTGATCGGCTCCTGCGTCCAGTTCAGGGCGTTCCTTGGAGACGTAGTGGCGTGGCGGTGGATTGCACGATGCTTGTGGGCAAGTTGTCGTGGCGCGGGCTATAAGGTCAGTCATCTGGGTCTCCTCGGGGGAAAAGTTTCGCCATTGGAGGCCAAGTTCCGCGCTATGGCAGGCTGTATAGTTGTACAGGTTAAGCCGTAGTTCAGTGGGCGCAAACGCGGCGACGCAGTGCAACCGCTTCTTTGGATGGTGCTCACGCAGGGCTTTTTGCGAGGGGTATGGAGATGGAGCGCGGCCGGGCCCCACTGGCGCCTGCTGCAGCCCATTGTTCCAAGCAGACTTGCCCCGCACTGCCCATTGTTTGCGGGCATGCCAATGCGCGGCGTCAGCAAGACATCGCCGGCCATGGCCGTCTGGCCGAGATACTACGCCGAGCCCGAGCTCCCCCTCTCCTGAACCCTCATAGAGCATATCGACTGCGGCCCGACATCAGCTCAAGTTGCCATAGGGACCAGTCGCATGCGATCGCATGGTGTCTGCCATGAATCCGTATGCGTGAAGCGCTCCAGAGCGAAGATGTTGGGCGTCAACCAAGTTCACCAATGAGCTTCACTGCTCGAGTTCTGCATGGTGTCACCGACTGGCGCCGGAGGTTCATCCGGTGATTAGGAGGAGCACTCGGTGTCGGATTCTCGACGATGTCGGACATGTGACACAACGCTTCCAGAACGATCGCATTGTTCATTAACGTTTTTCCCAGTTGCCACGACGATTGCAGTCCTATGCGCAAAAGCACTGCGACGCCGCACCGGGAAGAACTCATCCATGAACACGCTTTTTGGACATGCGGGCGCCCCCGCAAACACCGGACAATCCCGAGCAAACGGAAGCCATTCGACTTTCATTCCTCAGGTCGTCCGGACATGACCGAATTCGATTTCCGCCCTACAATGAATGCACCCGACGATGACCCCCATCTCTGGTTTGAAGATGTAGAACGCGAACGTGCACTTGCGTGGACCGCCAGCCAGTCGGCAAAGACCCTGAAGCATTTCGGTGGAACGCAGTTCGAGCGCGACCGGGCGGCGCTTACAGTGATGTTCGACCGTTTCGACAGGATTCCCCTGATCGCGCGCCGCGGTCAATACCTTTACAATTTCTGGCGAGATGCGGGAAATCCGCGCGGGTGAAGCGCAGCCCGGAGAATTTCGATGCATCTGGACTGGTGGTCACGCGCCACGAGGCAGTCTCTATCGATCATGAGCTGATCCCCTATACGCAGGTTGGTCCGGCGAACGGGAACGGAGATGCTCCGGTTCACCTTTCCGCTTATGGCGGGTTCGGCATATCGCTCCTTCCCTACTACAACTCCCCGCTGGGCAAGCTGTGGCTCGAGCGCGGCGGCACGTGTGTGGAGGCGAACATCCGCGGCGGCGGCGAGTTCGGCACCCGCTGGCACGATGCCGGGCGCAGGGAGGGCAAGCGTCTCGCCCATGACGATTTCGCCGCCGTTGCCGCCGACCTCGTGCGAAGGGGCATCACCCTGCCGAGGCGGATTGCCGCCGAGGGCGGCTCAAATGGCGGCCTGCTGATCGCCAACATGCTGACCCGCTATCCTGAGCATTTCGGGGCTCTGTTCTGCACAATTCCGCTTATCGACATGCGTCGCTACACCAAGCTCTTGGCGGGCGCGAGCTGGATCGACGAATATGGCGATCCGGACAAGGCTGACGATTGGGCTTTCCTGAAGGAAATCTCCGCCTATCACGCCGCGGCGCCGGGACAGCCCTATCCGCCTATCCTGATCGCCACCACGAAACGCGACGACCGCGTCCATCCGGGCCATGCGCGCAAGATGGCCGCAAAACTGCAGGCCCTTGGCTATCCCGCTTACTTCTACGAGGCCAGCGCAGGCGGGCACGGCTACGGCAAGGACAATCGGGAGCAAGCCGCATTCATCAGTCTGGGCACCAATTTTCTTCGCAGCGCGATCGGCTGGCACGCCGATAGCCTTCATAAAAGACCGGGAGCTCGACAAGGGCGAACTTCGGATGAGTGAGTACAGGTCGAGTACTGCGGCAAGGGTGCAAATAATGCGAGCACGGTTTGCGCAAATGCGCGCCCGCACGCTGTCGATCTCAATCAATACTGCAGGACTATAGCAGTCTACCATTTTCTGAAGAGCAAGGAGCAATATCATGGTAACAAGTAAATCAACGTGGCGCGGGGAGTAGTAGCGGCCGTCGTCCTGATGCTGCTGGCACAGCAGGCTGTCGCGACGAGCCATCCACAAGCCCCTGCGCCTCCCGCCTCCCCCGTCCCGTCGCCCTTACCCGTGCCCGTCTACGACACCAATCTAAGAGCCAAGCTCTTGGCAGATCCGCCTGCGCGGCTCCGCTACGTCCGGAGGCTCAATAGAAT
>NZ_RZOL01000128.1:0-15043 GCF_004022985.1 Mesorhizobium sp. M7A.F.Ca.ET.027.02.1.1
GGATGCCATTCTTCACGGGATGCCATTCTTCACGGGATGCCATTCTTCACGGGATGCCATTCTTCACGGGATGATTGACGGGCCTTTCGGGCCGCGTCAACCGCCTCGCCGAATTGTGTTGCGCGGATCGAACGTGAAGACCAGAGCCCGAGAAAATTGGCAATTGGCGCAGCCGCCGGGAAGTTCAGGTGCCGGCGTCGAGGGAAAAGCGGGTTCAGAAATTGTAGTTGGCATAGCCATGGTAGACCAAATCCACCATTGCGTCCCCTCCGGCAAAGAGCAGATTCACATTCCAAGGCGGGTTCCAAGGCGGGAAGGGAACCACGAACTCGGTTTCCTGGCCATGGCAAACTCCCACGACGCGCCAGTCGTCGCGGATGAAGCCGAACAGAGGTCCTCCCGACCACCCGTGGCCGGCGAAGTTTGTCGTTTCAAGCTCGCGCGCATGCTTGTCTCCGTCGACATCTCTGATGAAGGCAGCCAGCTCGACAGCCGGGTATCCGGCGGCGAAATCAGGATAGCCAGCGCTCATGTAAAGATGGTCGAAATACTCATCGTGGTCGTCGAAGGCCTGCGTACCCAGCCAGCCGCAGACGTTGCCAATCGGATCAATCGTCCTGCAGATTGCATAGTCGCTGGCATCCGCTTTGAACGCCATGTCCCAGAAGCCGTCATGCCTGACGCCATACCAGTCGCTGACCCATGTGGAGTCGAAGCGAGGGGAGTGACCCGGGTACATAGCCGGCGTGAATTCGATTTGACAGTTGCCGCTGTAGTCCCACGGCATGACATGGCTGGCTGTCATCAACAGGTTCGGCCCAACCATGAAGGCGGTGCCCCCTGGAAGCTCCTTGCCTTCGGAGAAGGTGCGGATGTGGCCTATCGCCGACCAGGGAAACGCAGCCAGATCCATGCCGATAGCCGTAAGCCCCGACCGCTTGACGGCAATATCGCCGTTCGGTCCAGCAAAGAACGGTCGCAACCGTGGGACCGTTCGCACGGCGAGATGGCGAGGAACATAGGCCTTGAGCAGATCCTCGTTTCGCCTGCCCGTGCGCGTCGGCTTGCCCTCAGGCCGCGCGACGGCCTTCGCAACAGGCAGGTTGAGCCTCGATTCCAATCGCGGCACATAGCCCTTCGGCGCAGAGACCCGCTCAGCCACCTTGCGGGCGTCCGGAAATCGGCCCAGGCTGAGATGATTGATGATGTCGACAGGCATCGGCTCCGTCGGATCACGATCAAGTTTTTCGATGAGAGCGCCGAGGTCGTTGCGCGCAGCCAGGGCCCTGAAGTTTGGTTGTCGCCTGTTGCGCCCGGCATTCTCGTTCCCCGCAGTGGAGAGGCGTTGATCCTTCTTCATGCGATTTGTCCTCGCTTGCCCTTGCCAATGCGCCTCGATAGGGCGAGACGACCGCGATTGGCATCGAAACCGAAGTGATGGCCGCCAAGGTCGAACGAAAGCGACCATTTTGACAGTCGTCATTTGCCGACTGGGTCGCTCCTTTTTGCGGGTGCTATTTCGTGAGGACCATAAGGCCGACGCTACGGCCTGATATCGACGGGCGCCTCGATCTTCACCATCTCGAAGTCCGAGACCAGTATGTCGATGCGCACCGTCCACCGGCCCGGCACCGGGATGACGAGGTTGTCGACGCGCCAGCTGCCGTCACCGGGCTTGCTCGCAGCGCGCTTCAGCGGCTCGATGCCGGAATCGGGTTTTGACAGCACAAGCGTCACCTCCTTGGCGTCGAGCGGGCCGAAATCGCCGCTCATGATGACCATCGAGGCAACGACCGGGCCGGCATGGCCGGGAGTGATGCTGAGATCGGCCATCGCTTGCAGCGCGTGGATATGAACCGACACCGGTTGCGCTGCCGCAATCGCCAGGGCTCGGGGCGGCGGTGTGAAGCGCCAGCCCGCGGCAACGCCGAAAATCGCCAACACGATCAACATCTCGACGCCGATCGAGCGGACCAGCCTGCGTTGAACTTCCGTCGATCCCGCCTCGGCCGATGCGGTGAGTTTCCAGCGATTGACGGCAGCAAGCGTGAACAGAAAGACCAGCAGCCCCAGCTTGATAAGCAGCAGCCTTCCATAGGCGGTCTCGACCAAAGCCGCGGGTGTCTGCACCTGGATGACGGCAAGCACGATGCCGGCAGCGGCAAGCACGGCCACCACGGGCAAGATCGCCCAAGAAAACCGCCGCAGGAATGGCGTGGCCCCCGCCGATTGCCCCTTCAGCGCCAGCCCGAGTGGGATCAATGCGCCGGCCCACAACGCGATGCCGACGCCGTGCAGGAACACCATCGGCCGCGTCAGCCACTGCGGTTCGGCGGCACTGGCATGGCCGCTGGCGGCAAGGGCAACCCCCACCCCGGCCAGGCCGACCAGCGCCAATGGTTTGGCGGTGGCGCGGGGACCGGCCAGCGACAGCAGGCCAAGGCCCAGCGCGATCAGCGCGACCAGCACTGTCCAGCCGAAACTGGTGTCGAGCCCGGTCCGCCAGACGACCGATTGTGCCAGATGGGAGAGCGGCGCCCCCAATGCGTCCAGACCTTGCAAGCCGAGCGACAGGCACGACGCGACCAGCCCGCTCAGGATTGCAGCTGCAACGAAGCGCTGCCCGGCACGGCCACTTCCGGCCAGCCAGGCAAGCGCGAAGGCGCCGCCAACGCCGAGGAAAAGGCCGACGTAGAGAAAGATTTTGCCCGTCCAGATAGCCGACCGCAACGGCCAGTCGACGGCTTCGGATACGGCGGGCGGCTCGCTGGGCGCGCCGATGGAAAACAGCAGCGATCCGCCGACGGGATGACCGTCTGCGGAGATGACGCGCCAGCTCAAGACATGCGTGCCGGACTTGAGTGGCTGCGGATTGTCGATCTCGACGGTCTGGTCGCTGAGCCGGAATGACGTTAGCGGAACCGGCTTGCCGTCGGGCTTCACCAGCGTCAGCACCAGAGGCGAGACCGGCTCGCTGAAGGTCAGCGAGAACTGCGCCGGCCCCTGTGCCAGCACCGCGCCGTCGGCCGGGTCGGTCTTGATCAGCGCGGCATGGGCAAAGGCCTGATCCGACACGGCAAGGCTGGCAAGAAACACGATCACGGCCAACAGGCCGGCGGCAAGCCGGCCGGCGCGTTGGCCGGTCATTGAAGCCGTTTGCAGGAAGGAGGTCGTGCCCATGTCACCGCCACGAAAAGGAGCGGCGCGCTCGAAAGGGCGCGCCGCCTGGGAGATCATTTCTTCGGCAGCAGCTTGATGCCGGGTGCCGGGCTTTCCAGCGCGTCTTCATCCTGCCCTGCCGCCGGGATCTCGATCCAGCGATCGGCGGCGCCGTCGCATTCCTGCACCACCGGGAAGTAGAGTTTTTGGCCCGCCGGCAGATCCGCCGTCAACGTCGCGCGGAAGACAAACTCGTCGTAGAATTCGTCCGGCAGGCTGCCAGCGCTCCAGTCGACTTCCTTGACCCCGTCGGCAACCGCCTGACCGTAGAGCTGGTAGGATTTCTCGTACTTGCCCTTCTTGGTCTGCAGCGTCCAGCCTGGCTTCGGCATCGGCTTCACCGCGATCACCCCTTCCGGAATCTGCACGCGCACGGCGGTCGTCGCCTTGCCTTCGCAGCCATGCGGCACGCGCAGAACGGCCTTGTAGGTCGAGCCGACCGCCGCCTCCTGGGTTTCGAACGTGATATGCGCGAAGGCGGCGCTGGTTCCGAGCGCGAGAAGTGCGCCGGCCGACAAAAGATATTTGTTCATGATGGTCCCTCGGATTTTCAAAATTTGTCGAACCGGCCGGATCAATTGGCGTGATCGTCCATGGCGCCACCGCCCATGCCTTCGACAGCGAAATCGACGCTGACGGCGCCGGCCTTTTCGAAGGTCAGGACGGCGGAGAACTTTTCGCCCTGTTTGGGTTGCCGCTTCAGGCCGATGAACATCAAATGATAGCCGCCAGGCGCAAGCGCGACCTTGCCGCCGGCCGGAATTTCCAGGCCGCCGGCAACCGGCCGCATGGTCATGACGCCGTCCTTGACGCCCATCTCATGCAGCTCGGCCTTTTCAGAAACATCGGACGAAATCGACACCAGCCGGTCCGGTGCACTGCCATTGTTGGTGACGGTGAAATAACCCCCGGCCACTTTGGCACCGGCAGGTGTGGCGCGCGACCAGGGGTGGCCGATCTCGAGATCGCCAAGTTTGAACTCATGCGCGAGGACGGACTGGGCGCCTGTGAACAGCAGCGCAAGAGCCAGCACGGCAATGCCGACACGCTCTTCGATGCCGCGTAGAATGCCGCCTGGCGCAGGACGCGCGGCGTCAGGGAAAAAATAGGACATGGTTGCTCCATGAAGTGATGGTCGCGCCGTTGCCGGTCGCGAGCAGTTTGATCTTTGGATGGGTACGCCCACGAAAAGTTCCGCCGGGCAAACAGGCTCAGGCCGTCAGCGGCGGCGCGCGCGGGTTCGACGGCGAGCGCTCACGCGCAAAGTCGAGATGGATGGCCGCCGGAAAAACAAAGGCGACCGTTTTGAAGGAAAGGCTGCCCAGCGCCAGGCCAGCACCGGGCGGCGGCGCAAAGGCCGCCGAAACCATGCTGCAGCCGAGCACGCAGCATGCCGGAAGATGGGACGGCTGCTGGTTGCCGCCGGGAAGCTGGGCTGCGCCCTCATGGGTGCAGATGACGTTGCCGAACGCATCGAGCTGCGATGCATTGGAACCGGTGCCGAAGGCGAATGCTCCGAGCGTCGACTGGAGCAACAGCAGATAGGCCGCGACCAGCGCGACCGGCATGCTCCACCGTCTCCTCGATACGCTCAAAGCCCTGCCTCTTCGCAGCAATGCGACATTCCTAGCACGGGGCCGGCGGGTGGAAAATCGCCAAATCGCCGCGGCGCCAACGCGGCAGGGTCAATGCATGTCGCCCAAAAGTGTATAGCGGTTTTGGGACGACGACATGCATGAAACAAGACTCCGAGCCGCGATGCGGCTCAGTGTTTTTGCAGCGACCGGCTCTCCGGGATCGAGGTCAGCAATGTCTGGCGTGCCGACTTCAGGTGCTTGCGGCAAGCGGCGTCGACCTTGCCGAGGTCGCGCGATTTCAGCGCCTCTATGTAGACCAGATGCTCACCGATGGCGACTTCGTTGCGCTCGCGTTCCTGCGCCTTGTTCCACTGGTAATGATAGTGGAAGATCATGGCGATGACATCGTAGAAATCGACGATGAAGCGGTTGCGCGACGCCCGGTGGATGAGCCGGTGGAAGCGCTCGTCGAGTTCGGAGAACTCGGTGAAGCGGGCAGCGATGTCGTTTGCCAACTGGCGATGCTCGTCTTCCAGGCGGTCGAGATCGGTCCAGACCGCGCTGTCCTGCGGTAAAGCGGCAAAGGCAGCCGCCGAGCGCAATTCGAACATTTCGCGGATTTCGGTCAGCTCCAGCGCGAAGGCGCGGGTAAAGCCCTTCAGCACCCAATGGCTGTTGCGGCGCTTCTCGATCAGGCCGAAGCGGGAGAAGCGGATCAGGAACTCGCGCACGCTGGTGGTGCCGACGCCGATCTCACGCGCCAGTTCGAGTTCGTTGATCTGCATGCCGGCTTCGGCGCCGCCGGCGAGCAGCCGACGCATGAACGACCGTTCGATGATCTCGGCCAGCGTGTCGGTCTCCTCCTCGGGGAAGAAATCATCCGGACGCGGTTCGCGCAGCACCGTCTTGGCGCGCTTGTTCCAGGCGATCAGCCCAGTCTCTTCCATGCGCGCGAGAATGGTGCGCACCGTGGTACGGCTGACGCCAAGCAAGGTACCCAGTTCCGGCTCAGAAGGCAGGCTGCGCGTTTCGTCGAGCAGCCGCAGGCAGCGGTTGTAGGCATCCTTGTAGACGTTGTTGCTCTTCGACATCCCTGACCCGTTGCACGCCGTCGCTTGCGGCGCCCGGTTTGAAGCGCAATATGACGTTCCCATGGCCCTGAGAAGCGAAATTGCTTCCCGGAACAACCCAGACATGCGGAACTCCCCACGAAAAAACAATTGACGCAAAACTGTTTTTTCACGATAAAAGACATTATCTCTAAACAGACGCGTGTCAATCCGTCCGCGCAACCCAGGATCACCCAGGAAACCGCCCGTGAACGCCTCCAACTGCATTCTCCTGTCCCCTGCCGACAATGTCGCCGTCGCCAACGGCCGCATCGAGATTGGCACCGCGCTGCCGGGCGGTGCCGTCGCCAGTGCGCTGATCGAGCCCGGCCACAAGGTGGCGATCAAGCCGATCGCCGCCGGCGAGGCCGTGGTGAAATACGCCCAAGCGATCGGTCGAGCGACACAGGATATTGCAGCGGGCGAGCACGTTCATTCGCACAATCTGGTTTTCGAATCAGGCCGCTTGCCGGTCGTGCCGCCGAGCGAGGCCGAGCACGCGACGGAGGCCGATCGCGCCCGCACCTTCATGGGCTATCGCCGCGCCGATGGCCGCGCCGGCACGCGCAACTTCATCGGCATCGTCGCCAGCGTCAATTGCTCGGCCACCGTCTGCCATTCCATCGCCGACACCGCCAACCGCACGCTTTTGCCGAACTATCCCGGCATCGACGGTTTCGTGCCGATCGTGCACGGCCAGGGCTGCGGCATGAGCGGCACCGGCGACGGCATGATGGTGCTGCACCGTACACTCGCCGGCTACGCCCGCCACCCGAATTTCGGCGGCGTGCTGATGGTCGGCCTCGGCTGCGAAGTCAACCAGCTCACCCTATACGGCCAAAAGGGTGTCGCTGCGGGCAAACGCCATTTCAACATCCAGGACGCCGGCGGATCGCGCAAATCGGTCGAAAAGGCGATGGGCGTGCTGGCCGAGATCGCCGAGGAAGTCGGCCAGCTGAAGCGTGAGCCGATCCCGGTCAGCGAGATCGTCGTCGGCCTGCAATGCGGCGGCTCGGACGGCATGTCGGGCATCACGGCCAATCCGGCGCTGGGCGCGGCTGTCGATATCCTGGCTGGCGTCGGCGGCATCGGCATCCTCTCCGAGACCACGGAGATCTACGGCGCCGAGCATCTGCTTGCCTACCGCGCGGCAACGCCGGAGATCGCGCAGAAGCTCGACGGTTTCGTGAAATGGTGGGAGGACCACGTCGCCAAGCATGGCGCCTCGATCGACAACAACCCCTCGCCCGGCAACAAGCGCGGCGGTCTCACCACCATCCTGGAGAAGTCGCTCGGCGCGGTCGCCAAGGGCGGCCAGACGCCCCTCAACGGCGTCTTCGGCTACGCCGAAAAAGTCACTGGCAGCGGCCTCGTGTTCATGGACACGCCCGGCTACGACCCGGTTTCGGCGACCGGCCAGGTGGCGGGCGGCGCCAACGTAATCGTCTTCACCACCGGCCGCGGCTCATGCTTCGGCTGCCGCCCGACGCCGTCGATCAAGGTCGCCACCAACTCCACCATGTACCACCAGATGGAAGAGGACATGGACGTCAATTGCGGCGTCATCGCCTCGGGTGAAAAGACCATCGCCGGCATGGGTCGCGAGATCTTCGAACTGATCGTCGAGACGGCTTCCGGCCGCAAGACCAAGAGCGAGGACTTCGGCTACGGCGACAACGAGTTCGTGCCCTGGCATCTGGGCGCAACACTTTAGATTTTACTGATATAAAGTAGACTGCGCGCCGGTCAGCGGCGGGCAACGGGGAGGTTGTGCATGGAAAGACGCCGCATCGGCCAGACAGCGCTGGAAGTCACCGAGGTCAGCTTCGGCGGCGCCGCACTTGGCGGCCTTTACCGCGCCTGTTCGCGCGAAGCGGCGATGGAGACGCTGCAGGGCGCCTGGGATGCCGGCCTGCGCTATTTCGACACCGCACCCTTCTACGGTTTCGGCCTGTCGGAGCGCCGCTTCGGCGACTTCCTGCGCTACAAGCCGCGCGATTCCTATGTGCTGTCGACCAAGGTCGGCCGGCTGTTCCGCCCGGTGCCGGACGATCAGGTTCCCGATCACTCCTATGTCGATCCGCTGCCCTTCGCGCTCGACTACGACTATTCCTATGACGGCATCATGCGGTCGGTCGAGTTCAGCTATGCGCGGCTTGGCCTAAACAGGATAGACATCCTGTTTGTCCACGACATCGGCGCCTACACCCATGGTGTCGAGAAGACCAAGCTGCACTTTCGCGACCTGATGGACGGCGGCCTCAAGGCACTTGAAGAGCTGAAACGGTCCGGCGTCATTTCCGCCTATGGGCTTGGCGTCAACGAAGTGCAGATCTGTCTGGACGTGATGCGCGAGGCGCCGCTCGACTGCATCCTGCTCGCCAGCCGCTATTCCTTGCTCGACCGCAGCGCCGAAGCGGAGTTGCTGCCCCTATGCCGGGCGCGGCAGACCTCCTTGGTCATTGGCGGCGTGTTCAACTCCGGCATCCTGGCGACCGGGCCGGTGCAAGGCGCGCATTTCGACTACCGCCCTGCCAGCCATGACGTGCTCGACCGCGTCGGCGCAATGGAAAGGATCGCCGCCGAGGGTGGCTATCCGCTCGCCGCCGCAGCGTTCCAATTCCCCTTGCATGAACCTGCCGTCGCCACCGTGCTGACCGGCACCGCCAAGCTGGCGAACCTGACGCGCAACCTCCAACTGCTCGACATCGACGTGCCGGAGACGGAATACGCCAGATATCGTCCCCACACGCTGGTGCAGGAGCTGGTGTGAAACTCCATACTCTTGCGGTCACACGAAGGAATGGACATTCTATATTGACGAAATGATGGAATTAATATTCCATACGTTCCCGGAACGGAACGGAAGTGTGACGGCGCCAATGGGGAGCAGCGCGGTGGATTTGCCTCTGCCAGGCCTCGCAAGGACTGATCAAACAGCGCTTGCATCGATCTGTTCGATGCATTATCAAAACATGGCAATTGTTTTTTATTGATAAAGTTCTGTTTTGGACCACGCCTATCCGGACGGAGCTTCCGTATCGTTCACCGGGCGACTTAGGGAGGAAACCTCATGAAATTCGTGACCAGCATTCTCAACCGCCGCGCCGTCATGGCGCTGGCAGCAGCTTCGATGCTCGCCGGCGTCATGCATTCGGCGCCGGTTTCGGCGGCGGACGTCACCATTCCGATCATCGTCAAGGACACCACGTCGTTCTACTGGCAGATCGTTCTGGCCGGCGCCCGCAAGGCCGGCAAGGATCTCGGCGTCAACGTGCCGGAACTCGGTGCCCAGGCTGAAACCGACGTCAACGGCCAGGTCTCGATCCTCGAGAACGCCGTTGCCAGCAACCCGGCGGCCATCGTCATTGCGCCGACCGAGTTCAAGGCGCTTGGCAAGCCGATCGATGAAGCCGCTGCCAAGGTCAAGGTCATCGGCATCGACTCCGGCGCCGACTCCAAGGCCTTCACCTCGTTCCTGACCACCGACAACGTCCAGGGCGGCCGCGTCGCTGCCGACGGCCTCGCAGCCGCCATCGGCGCCGCCAACGGCGGCAAGATCGAGGGCGACGTCGCCCTGATCACCAACGCGCCGGGCGCCGGCTCGCTCGAACAGCGCAAGCAGGGCTTCACCGAACAGCTGGCCGCCAAATATCCGGGCCTCAAGCTGGTCGCCGATAAATATGCCGACGGCCAGGCCACCACCGGCCTCAACATCGCCACCGACCTGATCACCGCCAACCCGAACCTCAAGGGCATCTTCGCTTCCAACCTGATCATGGCGCAGGGCGTCGGTCAGGCTGTCGCGGAAAACAGCCTTGGCGGCAAGCTGGCGCTGGTCGGTTTCGACAGCGACGAGAAGCTGATCAAGTTCCTCAACGACGGCGTCATTTCCGCCCTCGTCGTCCAGGATCCGTACCGGATGGGCTATGACGGCATCAAGACCGCACTCGCCGCTTCCAAGGGCGAGAAGGTCGAAGCCAATGTCGACACCGGCGCCAATCTGGTGACCAAGGACAACATGAAAGACCCCAAGATCGACGCGCTGCTCAATCCGAAGCTCTGAGCCGTCGCATCCGCAATGGTCCCCGGGGCACATCGCCCCGGGGACAAGCTGCCGCGCAAACGACTTGGCAATCCATAAGCGTAGGCTAGGCTGTTTTCGAGACATATCCTTGTCTCGCCGCGTGCCAATCGTGAGGCCAATCTGGGAGGATTGTCATGACATCGACGGCGCAGGAACTGCATCCGGCCCCTGTGCTGGAACCGGGGCGGACCATCCTCGAATTGCGCGGGCTGGAGAAGCGCTATCCCGGCACCCACGCGCTGAAGCCGGTCGACCTCGCCTTCAAGTCCGGTGAGATCCACGCCATCGTCGGCGAGAACGGCGCCGGCAAATCCACGCTCATCAAGCTTCTGACCGGCGTCATGCCGCGCACCTCCGGAGAGATCGCCTGGGAGGGCCAGCCGGCCGCCCTGGCGACGCCGCACGAGGCGATGGCGCTCGGCATCAATGCCGTGCACCAGGAAGTCGTGCTGTGCCGTCACCTGACGGTCGCCGCCAACATGTTCCTCGGCGAGGAGAATTCACGCTTCGGCATCCTGCAGCAGCGCGCCATGGTCAGGCAGGCGCAGACGATCATCGACGACCTCGGCTTCGACCTGCCGGCGCATGTCACGCTTGGCGACCTGACCATCGGCCAGCAGCAGTTGATAGCCGCCGCCCGCGCCACCGTGCGCGGCACCAAATTCCTGATCTTCGACGAGCCGACCGCCTACCTCACCCGCAAGGAGGCCGACCAGCTTTTCACCCTGATCCGTCGGCTGAAGGGCGAAGGCGTGACGATCATCTACATCAGCCACCGCATGGAGGAAGTGTTCGAGCTCGCCGACCGCGTTTCCGTGCTGCGCGACGGCACGCTGGTCGGCACCCGCAACATCGCCGAGACCAACGATGCCGAACTGGTCAAGATGATGATCAACCGCTCGATCGAGCAGGTCTACCACAAGGAGCATTTCACGCCGGGCGCCGCCCTCATCGAGGCGAGGAACCTGTCCGGCAAGGGCTTCGAAAATGTCTCGATGACGGTCCGCGCCGGCGAGATCGTCGGACTCTATGGCCTGATCGGTGCCGGACGCAGCGAGTTCGTCACCACGCTTTACGGCCGCCACCGCAAATCCGCCGGCCAGATCCTCTGGGAAGGCAAGGAGGTGCAGGTCAATTCCGAGCATGACGCGATCAAGCTCGGCATGGCGCTGGCGCCGGAAAGCCGCCGCGACCAGGGCCTCTGCCTCAATCTGCCAGTCGGCTTCAACCTGAACCTGCCGATCTACAAGCGTATCTCGAACAATCTGCTGATTTCGAGCACGCAGGAGAAGACGCAAGCCGATCGCCAGATCGCCGATCTGCGCATCAAGACACCGACGCGCGGCGCGCTGGCATCCAGCCTGTCGGGCGGCAACCAGCAGAAGATCGTCATCGGCAAATGGCTGGCGCACGGCGCCAAGCTGTTCATCTTCGACGAACCGACGGTCGGCGTCGATGTCGGCACCAAGGCCGAGATCTACCGCCTGTTCAGCGCACTTTTGTCAAAGGGCGCCGGCATCATCCTGATCTCGTCCTATCTGCCGGAAGTCTATGAACTCGCCGACACGCTGCATGTGTTCCGGCGCGGCAAACTGGTGGCGACGCACGGTTTTCACGCCGCCAGCCACGAGGATATTCTCACTCAGGCGCTCGCCGAGAAACAAGAAAAGCTGGGAGGACAGATATGAGCACCGAGGCGATCGCCGTCGAAAAACCGAAGCGCAACTACAACGTCCTGTTTGGGCTGACGCTTTTGGCGCTGCTGGTTCTGCTCTGGATTCTTCTCTCCGTGGCGACGACGAGCTTCGCCTCCGCCAACAACATGGCCAATCTCTTGCGCCAGGGCTCGATGATCGCCATCATGGCGGTCGGCCAGACTTTCGTCATCATCACCGGCGGCATCGACCTGTCGGTCGGCGCCGTGGTCGGTTTCGCCACGGTGGTCGTGGCCATGATGATCAATGCCGGCTTCCCCATCTGGCTCGCCATTCTGGTGACGCTGCTGGTCGGCGTCGCCATCGGCATGTTCCACGGCTTCGGCATCGTCAAGATGGGCCTGCCGCCCTTCATCATCACGCTGGCAACGCTGACCTCGCTGCGCGGCATCGGCCTTTTGATGACCAACGGCAATTCGATCAACATCAACAGCGACACCTTCACCGCCTTCTCGCGCAATTCCTTTATCGGCATCCCCAACCTGTTCTGGATGGTGATCCTGGTCGGCATTCCGGCCTATATCTTCCTGCACCACAGCCGCTGGGGCCGGTATCTGTTCTCGGTCGGCTCCAACGCCGAGGCCTCGCGCCTGTCTGGCGTCAATGTCCAGCGCACCATCTACATGGCCTACACGCTGTCGGGCCTGTGCGCCGCCTTTGTCGGCGTGCTGCTGGCCGCCCGCATCGGCATCGGCAACCCGACGCAGGCCGAGGGCTGGGAGCTGCAGGCGATCGCGTCTTCGGTCATCGGCGGCACCTCGCTGTTCGGCGCCGTCGGCTCGGTGCATGGGCCGCTGCTCGGCGCCTTCATCCTGGCCACCATCAACAACGGCGCCAACCTGCTCAACGTCAATTCGTTCTGGCAGCGCATCATCACCGGCGCGCTGATCATCATCATCGTCTACTTCGACGGCCTGCGCCGCCGCGGCAAGTAGCGATCCCGCAATCAACCGCCGGCCCGCCACACCAACGGGCCGGCGATTTCATGACTGGATTAGCGCATGAAAGCCGTCCTCTGCCGTTCGCCCGGCGATCTTGTCCTTGAAGACCGGCCCGCACCAGAGGCACCGCCTCCCGGCTGGGCGCTGGTGGCGGTCAGCCATGTCGGCATCTGCGGCACCGACTACCACATTTTCGAGGGCAAGCACCCGTTCCTCGCCTATCCTCGCATCATGGGCCATGAGGTGTCGGGAACGATCGTCGAGACCGGCGACGGCGTCGATCTTGCCGTTGGTGAGCCCGTGGTGATCAACCCCTATCTTTCCTGCGGCAAGTGCATCGCCTGCCGGCACGGCAAGCCCAATTGCTGCGTTAGGATCGAGGTGCTGGGCGTGCATCGCGACGGCGCCATGTGCGAACAGATCCTGGTGCCGGCGCAAAATCTCTATCCGGCCAACGGCCTGTCGCTGGCCGACGCCGCCGCAGTCGAGTTCCTGGCCATCGGCGCGCATGCCGTGCGGCGCGCCCGCGCCGACCCCGGCGCCCGCACGCTGGTCATCGGCGCCGGCCCGATCGGGCTCGGCACCGCCATCTTCGCCCGCATCGCCGAACTTGACGTGACGCTGCTCGACATGAGCAGTGAAAGGCTCGCCTTCGCCGCAAATGAGCTTGGTTTCCAGACCCTCGACGGCTCGCGCGGCGCGGTGCCCGATCTGGTCAGGCAAGCGACATCAGGCGAAGGCTTCGATGTGGTCTTCGACGCCACCGGCAACACCCAGTCGGTGCAGTCGGCCTTTGCCCATGTCGCGCATGGCGGCACCTTGGTACTGGTCTCTGTTGTCAAGGACGACATCAGCTTTTCCGATCCGGAATTCCACAAGCGCGAGATGACGCTGATCGGCAGCCGCAACGCCTTGCGCGCCGACTTCGATCACGTCGCCGCCTCGATCCGCAACGGCGCCGTTCCCCTGGCCAAGCTCGTTACACACCGCACCACACTCGCCGGCACGCCGCGCGATCTGGCTCGTTGGGCACATGAGAAATCCGGCCTGATCAAGGCTGTGATCGAGGTCGGATCATAACATGGCAGACGGCGAAGCCGGTCCTCAAATGCGCCGCCGCTGACAAGTGAGTGCGGCCGAGCTGGGTCGGGCACTCCTACAGCGCCGACAGCTTCAGCTCCACCCGTTCGGCCGGAAACCGCGACTCGGAAAACTGGATCGGCTGGCCGCCCGGCGTGACGTTGACGGCAACCGTGACCAGCACGATGGCGCCCGGCTGCAGGTCGAGGTCGGCAAGGTCCGCCGCATCGGCATGGCGCGCCGACAGCACGGTCGATTGCCGGAGATAGTCGTCGATGCCGAAACGCGCCAGCGATGCGGTGATCGACCCTGTTTCCGCCATCGCGGCATCGATGCCGGCAAAGCGCCGGGCCTCGAACCAGCCGGCAGCGCGCGACACCGGCCGTCCGTCGGCTTCGCCGCGCGTTTCCAGCCGGATCACATCGGCTCCCTTGGGAAGACCCAGTCCCTCGGCGACCCGCTGGCTGGCCGGCTCGACCGACGAGGCGAGCAGGACGATGTGCCGTTCCGTCGTCTGCCCTTGCAGCCCTGTCGAAAAGCGTGTGCGCGCCCCGATCGGATAGGACAGCCGCTTGCGCGACAGCACGAAGGTGCCGCGCCCCTGCTCGGCCCGCAGCACGCCTTCCCTTACAAGGGCCGATATGGCGTTGCGCACCGTGTGACGGTTGACGCCATAGCGTTCTGCCAGCGCCACCTCCGGCGGCAGCGCTGCATTCTCCGTGAAATCGCCGATGGCGATCGCATACAGGATCTTGTCGGCGATCTGCCGCCACAGCGAAACGCCACTGCGCCGCTCGATGCCGTCCGCTGACAGCTGCCCGACCTTCATTGCCCCCCACCTTCCAGCGCCCAGTCTTCTATCGCTGTCATCCACCCGTCATGGACACGCGCTAGATAATAGGTATAATTTGTATAGTTGTCTATATCAATAGACAAATTTAGCCACGAGGACGATAGCTTATGCGAGGACAGGAAGCCCGCGACCAGGCCGAGCGCAAGGCCGCCATGGCAACCCTTGCGCAATCCAGCGGCGATGACATCGTACGGCTCTGGAATGAGGCCGGACTGCCTTCGGACGCCGAGTTGCTGCGCGGCCCCGAAACCGGCCTTGTCACCCTGCGCGGCCGCATCGGCGGCGGCGGCGCCCCTTTCAATGTCGGCGAGGCGACCGTTACCCGCGCCACCGTCCGGCTGCCCTCCGGTCAGGTCGGCCATTGCTATGCGCTTGGCCGCGACAAGCAGAAGGCGAAGCTGGCGGCCATCGCCGACGCGCTGTGGCAGGACCCTGCCCGCCGCAATGAGGTCGAGACCGGGC
>NZ_RZOL01000129.1:0-15039 GCF_004022985.1 Mesorhizobium sp. M7A.F.Ca.ET.027.02.1.1
ACGGGCGGCGTCGGCGCGCTGACCTATACGGTGCAGACCACCGTGGGCACCTACGGCACCATCCACATCAATGCCGACGGCAGCTACGTCTACACGCTGACCAGCAACCACCTCAACGCACAGGCCAATGACGGCGTCCAGACCATCTCGGGCCTGGAGAACTTCACCTACACAGTCACCGACAGCGTCGGCAACACCACCACGGGCAACATCACCGTCAGCATCGTCGACGACGTGCCGACGGCGGTCTCGCCGGACCACGCCTTGCTGTTGAATGGAGCGGGCAACCCGGTCACATTCGCTCTGGACGCAGACCACACGCTGGCCAACAACTACGGAGCGGACGGCCCCGGCACGGTGCAATTCGCAGCGTCTCTCGACGGCGTGGACAGCGGCCTGACGTCAGGCGGCGAGCACATCATCTACGACGTGTTGGCTGGAGGTCATACCTTGGCCGGAATTGCCAACGGCGTGACGGTGTTCACGATCGCGCTCGATCCCCAGAACGCCACCTATTCCGTGGACATGAACGCAACGGTCGACAGCCTCACCAAGGTCGATTTCACCGGGAGTGGCTATTCGTTCGTGGGCGGGAACAAGGATTGGACAGGTTTTGTCCCGCAAGGAGATTCCGTGTCCAGTCCAATAAACAACAACAGTGCCGATCTTCTGCTGACGGCGATCGGTGGTACCGTCAACACCAGTTCAGTCGCAGGCGGCGTTGGCACTGGCGCCTCTGTCGGGTCAGGGGAAACATTCCGTACCGACTTTGTCCAGGATTTGAGGACCCAAGGCGCCGCAGGCTATCAGTTCGACCAGCATTACAACACGAATGACGCATCGGCGGTAATCACCGCGACCAGCGGATCGAAAATCCAGATATCGGCGTTCGACGACCATGATACCAACACTAATCTTGTCGGTGAAACCACCAACGTTGACAGGTCGCTGGATGCGATTACGAAAGTTTTCGTTGGATATGGTGGCGAATCATGGACTTTCACTTCAACTGGCAACCATCTCATCGGCGGGCCTGTACACCGTTACGTTCAATGCAGACGGAACAGTTGCGGTCGACGGTGTTTATGGAACGGGCGGCGCGCAGGCTGTCGGAACCGAGATCGCGGTTTCGACCAGCACCGGCTTCAACAGTGTCGAGTACCACTATTTGGAAGGCGACACATTTAAGATCGGAGAGTTCGGTACGGCCGTTCAGTCCACCGATCCCGTTAACTTCAACCTGCCGATCGAGATCGTGGATGCAGATGGCGACAAAGCGATAAGCGAGATCGGCTTGACGCTGAGTGGCACCGGATTTCAGAATCATTCGGCAGATGCTGAAGGAGCTTCCCATACCTACACGTCGACGGCGGCCTTGCCTAATATCATCGGATCTGCTTTCGACGACACGATGACGGGCGACGGTTCCGCTAATGTGCTATATGGAGGAGCCGGAGCCGATAACTTGAACGGAGCTGGTGGCAACGACACGCTTATCGGCGGTGCCGGTATCGACATCCTCAATGGCGGCGACGGCAATGACCTTCTCATCGGAGGCCTCGGCCAGGACACCATGACCGGCGGAGCGGGCGCCGACACATTCAAGCTCGACAGCCTGGACATCAATGACCTCATTGTCGACTACAGCGGTATCGGTGGGCAGGGCGACAAGATCGACCTGACAGCCCTGTTCGACTCGGCTCCTGCCAATATCGGCAACTTCGTGAACTACGATGCGGGAACCGGCGCGCTGAGTGTCGACGCCAGCGGTTCGGGAGATCCGGCCAATTTTGTGCAAGTGGCGGAACTCGTCAACCACCCCGCTGCCAACACGATCACGTTGCTCTACGATGATGGCATAACCCAGCATCAGACCACGGCAGACGTGGTGTAACACCATGGCGCTTGGCCATACGATTATGTTATACATCGGCTATATCGAGGGGAGTTCATCATGAAACGTTATGCAAGACTGCTTGTTTCCGCTGCGACGCTGTTGCTGGCAGTCGGGTCGACGGGGTATGCCGCCGACATCATCGACGGTCCCACCGGCGACTATTGCCGTGTCGTCGGCACCTCCAACCTGGTGCTGAACGACAACATCGTCGATCTGAAGCAGGAGGTTGTGAAGTTGATGGACGAGTCGGTTGCCGTCGCCAACAGCTCGGAGTGGATCAACTCGTCGCGGCCCGTCTTCGTCTGGGCGTCGGAGGCCAAGGTCGCTTGCGGCAAGGCCTATGGCTACCTGAAGACGAACTACAAGGACGAAGACTACCTCAACAAATGCGAGTGTTTTCACGATCGCATGGTCGAGTACATGCACTGACCGGATAGGCGAACCCACGCCTGTTGGCCATCATGACAGCCGACGGATCCTTCCTGAAGGCGGTCGCGGGCGCGATCGTGTTGTTTGGCTTTGTCCAAACGGTCACGCCGGCCAGTGCCAACTGGCTGGAACGACCATCCGTGAAACCACAGCTTTCGTCCGGACTGAAGCAATCGGTGCGCTGTGATCCGGCCACGGAGTGGACCCGGCAGGCTTTCAAGGCATTTGCGAGTTGCCAGGCATCGATCTATGGCCTGGAGCCGATGCTGGCGCATGCGGTGATGGAGATCGAAAGCGGCTTTGATCCCGACGTGCAAGGCGGCGACGGCGAAGTCGGCCTGATGCAGGTGATGCCGGCGACCGCCAGGATGCTCGGCTTTCGAGGTTCCCTGGACGATCTGAGCGCGCCGGCGGCCAACATCGCGCTGGGGGTCAAATATCTTGCACAGGCCAACAGGCTGGCCGCGGGCGATCTGTGCACCACCGTCATGAAATATCGCGCCGGGCACAATGAAAGCCGGTTCTCGGCCCTTTCGGTCCGCTACTGCCAGCGTGCGCGGGCAATCCTGGCAAGGGAAGGCTTTGAAGTGACCGGGCCTTTGCCGGTGGCGACGTTCGGCTTTTCCGCATTTTCGCCGGGCGGAGAGGGCGGAGCCCCTGCCCAGGCAAAGGGCGTCTGCGTGCGCCGCGTGTTCGTGCCGGGGCCGCGATACATGAAATGCGCCGACTATCGAAGTGCCGGGCAAGCAAGGCAGATCAGGACGCTCAGAGGCAGGCTTTTCGGCGGCTAAAAGAACTACAGACGGCACTGCAAGTCCGCCGTAACATGCGTTGAAGACCAGACCGGGAACAATATCCGGCGGCACATAGGGGTGGGAGCATTCATGGAAGCTGGCCGACAGGTCCACTGTCCGCGGACATGGGCAATCGCCTTGGCGCTCGCCGCGATCTTATCGGGCTGCCAGTCGAAGGGCGGCGTGTCTGAAGTGCTCGATCCGGCGGCGATTGCCGCGCCTGCCGGGCAGAATGGCGCCGCCGGTGCCGGTCCCGTCCAGGCGACCCAGTCGCTGGGCACCGGTTCGACCAAAGTCACGATGCTGCTGCCGTTGTCCGCCCCCGGAACGGCCGGGGAAAACGGCAGGAAGATGCTCGATGCGACCAAGCTGGCGATGACGGATATCGGCAACGGATTGCTGACGCTGACGATAGAGGACACCAAGGGCGACAGCACGCAGGCCAGCAAACTGGCAGTAACGGCCATTACGACGGGATCGAAAGTCGTCATTGGCCCGACCGAGCTGCCGGCAGCCCAGCATATTGCCACGCTTTCGGGATCGAAGCGGCCACCGGTTCTGGCGCTTGCCGACAATTTCGCCGGCGGCGCCGGGGTTTATGCCGTGCTCCTTGGCGAGGCGGACAGCGCCGCAGCCGGCGCCGCGGGACTGGCTGCGAAAGGCAGCAAGAAGTTCGTACTGCTTGTCGCGGACGGTCCAAACGCCGGCGCCATGGAGAAGCGGGTCGCAAACAGCCTCAGCATCTACGGCGCGGCGCTTGCGGTCACTCTCCGATATTCTGCCGGCGATGGTGGCGCGAAGGCGGTCGACGAAATGGGCTCACTCGTGGACGCCCCCGACGCCGTCATTGTCGCCAGTGGCAATGGCAGTCCGGCGCCTATCCTTGCCGCCCTCAAATCGAAGGGCATTCCGGGAAAGACCATCTCCGTCGTCGGAACGAACCGTTGGCTGGAGCACCCCATGGATCCGCTCTTCGAGGGGGCGTTTATCGCCACGCTCGATCCAAGTGAAACCGGGCCGATCGCCGACCGCTTCAGGACGACATACAACTATCCTGCCGACGTCAACGTGGCCTATGCCTATGATATGGTTGCCTTGACGGCAGGGATTGCCAGCGCGGTCGGGCCTGATGGTTTCAGCAAGAAAGTTCTCGAAAATCCAAACGGCTTTCGTGGCTCGACCGGCCTGTTCCGGTTTCGGGCCGACGGATCCAGCCAACGCTCGATGCCGTTCTATCGGATTGAAAAAGGTGCGCTCAAGCTGGTTGCCAAATCGACGTCGGGTTTCTGACCGGCGCAAATCCCCGAGATCTTGTTCAAGCTGATGGCTAGGCCGGGCCGCAGCCGCTTGGCGATCGCGCTCGGAAGCTTCCTGCTTCTGGCCGGTATCCTGCTGATCATTCAGGGCGGGGCGTTGCTTTCGGTCGATCGGCCTGTCCGTGCCCCGTCGCCGGATGTTGGCGATACCCGGCCTATCCGGCCGGTTGCCCCGGTTGCCGGCGCGCAACGCCTGGAGCCGGCGCGCAAGGTTGCTCAAGACCTGATCGCTCCGCCACGGCTTGATCCCGCTGAGATCGAACGGGCCGAGCCCCGTCCGCCACTCAGCGAGCTCGGTCTCGCCGTGCCCCCGAAAACGCCAATGCCCGGGGATTGGCGGGAGGTCTTGCTCTACCGCCCGATCGCCACATCGTCGGCGATGTTCGAAGCCATGGGCCGCAAGGTGGTCATCAGCGGAGTGCGAGGCATCGATCTCGACAGCTCCTGCTCGTTTCATGACGTCATCTGGCCTTGCGGCGTGCGCGCCCGCGCCGTTTTCAATTCCTGGCTGAGGGGACGCGCGCTGCACTGTTTCGTACCGCCGGACGTCGAGCGTTTTGCCGTCGCCGCACCATGCAGGCTGGGCAAGCAGGATGTTGGCGCCTGGCTTGTCTCCAACGGCTGGGCCACGGCGCTGCCGAGCGGCATCTACGGCAAGGCGGAGGCGACAGCCCGAAAGGCTGGGATGGGCATATTCGGCCCGGCGCAATAGCCTGCCATTCATTCCCTGATGTTTTGTTTGTTAACCGCCACGGGCGCAGCCTTGATGGGGTCATCGCGCAATCGATTAAATTGCAAGCTTCCTTGAAACTGAAATTGCAACACACCGGCCTTATACCAGCCCAACCACAGGAGATCGGCCAGTGATAAAGACTATGGCGAGCACCACCGACCAGGCATGGAAAAGCGTCGCTTTGCTGACCTTTCTGGGAACCGCTGCAATCCTGGGCGTTTCCGTCGGCCTCAATTACCTGCTCCTGTTCTCCGAGGCGCTGACGCCATTTGGGCGCAGCATGATCACGGCAATCCTGTTGCCCGTTGTCCTTGGCGTTCCGCTTTTTCTGTTCGTTGGATTGAAACAGATCGAGCTTCGTCGCTATCGCCGGGAACTCGACAAGTCGGCAACCTTCGACACCATGACCGGCTGCCTGAACGGAGCGGTCTTCACGTCGATGGTCGAAAAAAGAACGGCACGGCCGTCGGTGCCGGGGCCGAAATCGGGCGCCTTCCTGGTCATCCATTCGGAACATCTGCGGTCCATCAACCTGCGCTTTGGTCTTGAATGGGGCGATCAAGCCTTGCGGCTCATAGCCTCGACCATACAATCGTCGGTGCGCGCGGAGGATCTGGTTGGACGCATGGGGACGTCGATGTTCGGGGTTTTCCTCGCCGGCGCGACCGAAGCAGAAGCCAGGGAAATCGGCGAGCGTATCAGTGCGCGCATCGCGCAAGTCTATTTCGCGCCAAAAGGGACGGAGGATGCCCTGACCGTCAAGGTCGGCGGCGTGGTGTTCGAAAACCAGGTGGAGTTCGCGGACATGTTCCGGTCCGCCGAGCAGCGCATGGCCGGCGTCCAGGACGGAGCCGCGTTTGAACTGACGCATCTCCATAGCTGACCGTCGCTGGGAACCAGAGCCATTCGGAAACCAGGGGAACTGTCGGACGCGGCCGCGGTTACGCTGAGGACGGGGTAGCCCGTGAAGACGCCGCCCAGGTTTCGGCGATGGCGACGATCGCGGCGTTGATCGGTCCGCTCGGGATCGCCGGCATCACCGAGGCGTCTACGACAAAGGCATTGTCGAAGCCGTTCAGCCGCAAGTCAGGATCGACGACGGCCTCAGTGTCACGACCCATCCGGCAGGTGCCGGCCGGATGGTGATGGGTGGAAGCAGCCCTGGCGATGAAAGCATTGAGTTCGGCATCGGACTGAACCGGTGCACCTGGCAGGATCTCCGTATCGCGCCATTCGTCCAGGGCCGCATGATGGCCGACCATGCGCGCCCGCTTCAACGCCATCCTGAATGTCGCGCGATCGTGTTCGGTTTCGAGGTAATGCGGGTCGATGACCGGCGCATCGTTGCGGCTCGGGCCGCTCGGTGTGATGCGCCCGCGGCTTGTTGGATGAGTGACGCCGCACAGGATGGTAAAGGCCGAGCCATAAAGCGGGGTCTTCAGGCCCTCGGCCGCCGACGGCGCGACGACGCAGGCGAGCACGATATCGGGACTTCCCGTGGAGCGGGTCGGGTCGTCGCTGTGCAGGTACATCAGCGATTCGGAGTGCTGCAGGCGGGAGGGCGGCACCGGCTTCTTCGTGCTGTAGACATTGCCGAGAGCCAGCAGATGATCCTGCAGGTTGCGGCCGACATCGCCGCGATCGGCAAGGCAACGTATGTCAGCTTGCTTCAGCGTATCGGGACAGCCAATGCCCGACCGCATGAGAATGAGCGGCGTGGATACTGCGCCGGCGCAAAGGACGATCCGGTCGGCGGACAGCGTTCCGGTCTCACCCTCGCACACCACGCTCACGCCCGTGATCTTGTGGCCGTCCAGCACCAGGTGCTCGACCTCGTGGCCGGCAAGCAAGGTCAGGTTCGGCCGCGCCATGACCTGCAACGACAGATAGGCGTCGGCGACGCTCAGGCGCTTGCCGTCACGTATGTTGAGTGAATTGGGACTAGTGCCGACCAGTTCGCCGCTGTTGTGGTCGCTCAGGGCGGGAGCACCCATGGCGCGCCCGGCGGCGATGTAGGCCCGCACGACCGGACTGACCTCGGCGTCCGGCAGATAGACGTCCAGCGGGCCACACTTGCCGCGTGCCGGCCCGTCGAAGGCAGTGAAGGCTTCGCTGCGGATGAAGCCCGGCAACAACCCCCGATAGGACCAGCGCTCGCCGCCAGCTTGCGCCCAGGGTTCGAAATCATCGGCATGGCCGCGGACATAGGCCATTGCATGCAGGCAGCTCGAGCCGCCGACGATCCTGCCGCGCGGCCATTCATGGACGCGGTTGGCGGTGAAGGGCTGGGGCACGGTCCGGTAGCTCCAGTCGTAGGCGCGGCCCTGGAGCATCGTCCATTTCAGCGGATCGGCGATGTCGGGATCGGCCGGCATCGCCCCGGCCTCGACGAGGCCGACCTGGCACGACCGGTCTTCACTGAGCCGGCTGGCAACAACCGAGCCGGCGGATCCCGCACCGATCACCAGCACGTCGAAATGACGTTTCAATTTGAAATTCCCCGCACAGGCTCACTATCGGAAGCTGATACGATCACGCGGCAAAGGCGCCGGCATTCGACCGTTCCATGATCTGTCTCTGCACGGACAAAAGGTGCGCGCGCATTGCGGCCTCTGCCGCTTCGGGATCGCGCTGCGAGATCGCCTCGGCGATCAGGCGATGCTCGCCGTCGCGGTGGGCGATCCGCTTGGGGCAGGTGGGGGCTGCGGTGCGCGCAACCTTCACCCGCGCATCGACGCCGACCTGGCGCAGCATCTTGTAGAATTCCGCGGCGAGATGGTTGCGGGCCGCGGCAACGATCGCGAGATGGAAAGCGAAGTCGACCTCACCCGACGGGGCGTTCTCCGGCGTGGTTGCCGCGTCGAGGATCCGCGCCGTCTCGAAAGAGGAGGCGCGCAGCGACGCCAGTCGGGCAAGGCCCGGCTCCATGATCAGGCGCAATTCCAGGACCTCGATCGGATTGGTTACCCTGACCAGTTCCTCGCCATATCTCGGAAGGGCGGTCGGCGCCCGCCTGGCGCGCGCCGGTTTGAGGTCGCCCGAAAGGCGCAGCACTTCAAGCGCCTTGCGAAGCTGATGGCGCTTGACGCTCAGATGTTCCGCAAGATCGCGCTCGGACGGAAGCTTGCCGCCGCCCTGCTGCAACTGGCGGACCGCGGCGATGATGTCGTCGAGATCCGATGGTCCGACCTGCGGCTCGAATGCGCTCAAAACCAAATCTCCTGTCCGATCGGCAGACCGCCGACTCAACGTCCGGCATCATATTGTGACACGAAAGCCTGTTCGACGGCACTCAACCAATTCAACCAATCTACAGCTGTACGCAATGGTTGACAACACCAGTTGCGCGATGGTTGACTGCCCATGTCGACGGTTGCCATCGCGGCGGGCCGTTTTCTCCCGAGGATCACGCATGCCGGCTGGCGAAACCTTTGACTACGTCATTGTCGGTGCGGGATCGGCCGGCTGTGTGCTGGCGAACCGGCTGAGCGAGGACCCTGCCGTATCGGTGCTTCTGCTGGAGGCGGGGGATTGGGACCGCGATCCGATGATCCACATCCCGCTCGGCTGGGGCAAGATACTGACCGAGCGCCGCCACGACTGGATGTATTTCTGCGAGCCCGAGGCCAATGTCGGCGGGCGCAAGGTCGAATGCGCGCGCGGCAAGGTCATCGGCGGCTCTTCCTCCACCAACGCCATGGCTTATGTGCGCGGCAATCGCGGCGACTACGATCGCTGGGCGGCAAGCGGCCTGACGGATTGGTCGTTCGACAAGGTGCTGCCCTACTTCAAGAAGCAGGAGCGCTGGGAAGCGGGGGAAAGCCGGTACCGTGGTGGCAGCGGGCCGCTGAACACCCAGTTCTGCCGGTACAAGGACGAACTGATCGATGCCTTCGCCACAGCCAGCCGTGATGCCGGATACCCGCAGACCGACGACTATAACGGCGCCATACAGGAAGGCTTCGGCCGGCTGCAGATGACAATTGCGAACGGCCGCCGCTGCTCGACCGCGACCGCCTATCTGCGGCCTGCCATGCGCCGCGGCAACGTCAAGGTGCTGACCGGCGCGATGGCGACGAAGATCCTGCTCAGGGATGGCCGTGCAACGGGCATTGCCTACACCAGAGGCGGGGCGAGCCATGAAGTTCTGGCGCGGCGCGAAGTCCTGCTTGCCGGCGGCGTCATCAACACGCCGCAGCTGATGATGCTGTCAGGCATAGGCGACAGAGGTGAGCTCGCGGCGCATGGCATCGAGACGAAGGTCGATCGTGCGCAGGTCGGAAAGAATTTGCAGGACCACGTTTCGGTCATCCTGATGTATCGGCGCAAACAGCCGGGACCGTTTCTCAAGATGATGCGGGCCGATCGTATCGGGCTGGATTTCGTCAAGACCTATCTCACCGGAAAGGGCTTTTCGGGAGATGTGCCTGGCGGCGTCGTGGCATTCCTGAAGAGCGACGCAAGCCGGCCGCTGCCGGACGTGCAGCTGCTTTTCACCGCCGCACCGCTGGGGGCATGGCCTTACATGTCGCCGTTCAAGGCGCCGTTCGCCGACGGCTTTGCGACCCGTATCGTTGCGGTGCAGCCGGAGAGCCGCGGCAGCGTCAGGCTGGCGTCGAGCGATCCGGTCGCCGCGCCGCTGATCCACCAGAACTTCCTGTCCTCGCAGCGCGACTGGCAATCGCTTCGCGCCGGCTTTCGCGTTGCCCGCAACCTTGCCAGCCAGCCGTCCATGACCCCGTTCGTGGGCGCAGAGTTCTTCCCCGGCCCGAAATGCGAGAGCGACGAAGAGATTGACGAGCATATCCGCAAGACCTCGATCACCGTGCATCATCCGGCCGGCACGTGCCGCATGGGCGTCGATGCGGCATCGGTGGTCGATCCGGAATTGCGGGTGCGCGGCATCGCCGGACTTCGTGTCGTTGACGCCTCGGTCATGCCCGACCTCGTCTGCGGCAACATCAATGCGGCGGTCATCATGATCGCCGAAAAGGCCGCGGATCTGATCCGCAGCCGCGCTCAACAGAGCGTGGCGGCCTGATAGAGGCGGCCGGAATACAACCAAAGTCTTTTGGTTGAGACTGAAAAACTGCGTTGGTTGGACTGTCATGCGCGTCCGCATGGCCGTGGCGAAGCGGTTTCACGCCCTTGTTGCGAGCTGTATCTCGCGATTTCTAGGCTATTTTGCCTATTTCTAGGCATTTGCCTCCCAAAAATGCACCTCAACCAAAAACTTATAAAATTCGCAATTTGGCTATTGTCGAGCAAAACCAATGCGAATACGGTTGAGTTGGTTAGAAGTATTTTCTTCGTGACGAGAGGTGTCCGATATGTCCCTGGCGCAACCAGCTAACGATGTGCTCACCAACAAGAAGGCAGCACTCAAGGGCCTCTATGACGCCCTCTACGCAAAGAACATGTTTCCGTTCTGGGCGACGTCGGAAGGCGTCGATCATGACGAGATCAAGCAGCTGATGGCGACGTCGAAGGCCGTTCCCTTCGTGTGGTCCTATTCGGACATCGAGCCGCTGCTGCAGCGCGCCGCCGAACTGGTGACCATGGACGACAGTGAGCGCCGTTCGCTGATCCTGGTCAATCCCGGTCTTGCGCCCAAGCGTGCATCGGTCAGCACCATGTACACCGCCTACCGCCTGAACGATCCCGACGAGATCATGCCGCCGCACAAGCACTCGCCGAGCGCCATCCGCTTCGGCCTGACCGGCAAGGGCAACTTCACCGGCGTCGAGGGCGAAGACGTGGTCTTCGGCCCGGGCGACATGGTGCTGACGCCCAACGACGCCTGGCACAATCATGGCACCGTCGGCGGCGAGCAGGCGGTCAACCTGTCGGTGCTCGACCTGCCGCTGGTCGAAACGCTGCATGCCGTCCATTTCGATCACAAATACACCGAGATGGTCGATGGCAAGGAAGTCGAGAAGAAGGTGCAGACCGCCCGCTATCCCGGTGACTACTCACAGCGCATCTATGGCGAGGGTGGCCTGATGCCGCGTTTCGTCGACCACAAGCGCGGCGGCGGCCTGTCGTCGCCGATGTATGTCTATCGCTGGGAGAAGATGGAAGCGGTCCTCGACGCCCACAAGGATTGGGATGGCGACCCCCATGAAGGCATCGTCATCGACTATGTCGATCCGACCACCGGCGGCCCCGTCTTCCACACCATCAATTTCTACGTGCAGATGCTGCGCCCCGGCGAGAGGACCTTGCCGCAGCGCGAGACCGCCAGCCTGCTCTTGGCGCCGTTCCGCGGCAACGGCCATTCGATCATCGACGGCAAACGTTATGACTGGAACCAGTTCGACACCATCGCCATACCTGGCGGTTCCTGGGTCGAGCATGTCAACGGCTCGTCGAGCGAGCCGGTGATCTTCTTCGGCGCCACTGATGCGCCGACGCAGAAGGCGCTGCTCCTCTACAAGCGCTGGGGCCGCAACCAGGCCGGCGACCTGCTCCGCCTCGTCTAGTTTTCGGCCCTTCGGCAAGCACTGTCCCGCCGCGATTGGCGGCGGGGACATCGAAATGACGTTTCAGCAGCAAGGGCGTATGCATTTGGTTTCGGCGTTCAACACCAAGCAGATCGGCCATGTCGACTGTCCAGGCGGCGGCCAGGTCTGGGTCGATGGCAACATCCTTTGTATCGGTCACATGCGGCCGCCGAGCGGCACGACGCTGGTCGACATTTCCGACCCGCGCAATCCGCGCAAGATAGCCACGATCGATGTTCCGCCCGGCTGGCATTCGCACAAGGTGCGCGCCAAGGACGGGCTGATGATCATCAACCACGAGCGCTTTGGTGATGCCGGCCCGGCCGATTTCGGCGGCGGACTGGCGCTTTACGACACAACCAAGCCGGCGCAGCCCAAGCTCATCTCGAAATGGATAACCGGCGGCAAGGGCGTCCACCGCTACGACTTCGACGGCCGTTACGTCTACATCTCGCCGACCGCCGACGGTTATGTCGGCAACATCGTGATGATCCTCGACCTGATCGATCCCACGAAGCCGGTCGAGGTCGGACGCTGGTGGATACCCGGCCAGTGGACGGGTGGCGGCGAAGAATACCCGTGGCATGACTATGTCACGCCGCGTTGCCACCATCCGCTGCGCATGGGCGACCGGCTCTATGTCAGCTACTGGCATCACGGGCTGTTCATCCTCGACATTTCGGACATCACCAAGCCGAAACTGGTCTCGCACGTCAATTCGAGCCCGAGCTTTCCGCATCCCACCCACACCTGCCTGCCGATCCCGCAGTTGCTGAAGGGCCGCAACATCATGGTGGTGGCGGACGAGGATGTCGCCAAACTGCGACCTTCGCCGCCGGCCTTCACCTGGATCTACGACATCACCGACGAGACCAACCCGTTGCCGATCTCGACCTTCCAGGTGCCGGGCCTCGACCCGGATGGGGCGCCGCAACCGCCGATGACCGGCTGCCACCAGCCCTCCGAGCGGTTCAATGGAACCGTCATTCCGTTTGCATGGTTCGCGCAGGGGCTGCGCCTCGTCGACATCGCCGATCCGTTCGCGCCAAAGGAAGTCGGCCATTTCATGCCCGACGCGCCGGAGGGGGCGGAGCGTTCCTCGTCCAACGACGTGACCATCGACGACCGTGGCATCGTCTACCTGATCGATCGCATCCGTGGCGTCGACATTATCGAAACCAGCGTTCTCTAGGGGGGTATGTTGAGCGACAGCACGCGAAAATCCGCCAGCCACTACGCCATCGGCAACAAGAACCCGAACCTGCCGTTTCATCCGGCGGTGCGTGCCGGCGATTTCATCTTCGTCTCGGGCCAGGTGCCGAAGGACGAGAACAACAACATGATCAGCGGCACGATCGAGGAAGAGACGCTGGCGACGCTGAAGACCATTGCGCGCGTCATCGCGCATGAAGGCGCGACGCTGTCGGATGTCGTGCGGATCACCACCTATCTCGAGGATACGCGCGATTTCGGTCGCTACAACAAGGCGTTCCTCGAAGGGATCGGCGACGCCGTTCTGGCACGCACGACCGTCGAGGCAAAGGCCGTCATCAACACCAAGATCGAAATGGACGCCATCGTCTACAAGCCGCTGCCGGCGAGCAAGTAGACCCCTGGACACTAGCGAGGAGACGACATGTACAAGCTGTTAGGCCGCCAGACATCAGGCAACGTCCAGAAGGTGCTCTTCATGCTCGAAGAGCTGGGGGCCTCCTACAAGCGCGAGGATTATGGCCGCCAGTTCGAGAACACGCAGACGGCGGAATACAAGGCGCTCAACCCGACCTCCAAGGTGCCGACGCTGGTCGACGGCGACACCGTGATCTGGGAGTCCAACACCATCCTGCGCTATCTCGCGGCATTCGGCGGCGAACAGTTGAATGGCGCCACGCCGGCGGAAAAGACCGAGGTCGAGCGCTGGATGGACTTCCTGCTGGCGGCGGTCAATCCCGGCTATCTGGCGGCCTTCAAGGGCGCCAAGCTCACGCCCGAGGAACAGACCGCCGAATACAAGGAACAAGTGAAGGACCTTGTCGCGCAGCTCAAGATCGTCGACGGCCATCTGGCCGGCAAGGACTTCCTGGCGCTCGGCAAGCTGACCCTTGCCGACATTGCCTGCGCGCCGATCCTGAAGCGCTGCGTCGACTTCAAGATCGACCGGCCGTCAATGCCCAATCTGGAGCGCTGGGTGGCCGCAATCGCCGCCCGGCCGGCCTTCAAGGCGGCAACCACTGCTGCTCCCGCAAAGGCGGCATGATGATCAAGCGCGCCGCTCTCATCGGACTGGGAACGATGGGTCCAGGCATCGCCGCGCGGCTTTCGCGCGGCGGGCTCGATGTGACGGCGTATGATGTTTCGCCAGGGGCAATCGAGCGCGCCCGCGGCATGCTTGATCTCGCCGGCGGCGTGCTCGACCGTCTCGACATCAAGGCGCCCGGGACTGGCGCCGGCAGCGTGCGTTTCGTCGAGACGATCGCCGAGGCCGTCGATGGCGCCGAACTGGTGATCGAGAACGTGCCCGAGAATATCGACATCAAGGCGCAGACCTATCGCGACATCGATCCGCTGATCGGCCCGTCCGTCATCGTCGCCTCCGACACGTCGGGCATCCCGATCACCAAGCTGCAGGCGCATATCTCGCATCCCGAGCGGATGGTCGGCATGCACTGGTCGAACCCGCCGCACATCATCCCGATGATCGAGGTGATCGGCGGCGAAAAGACCGCGCCTGAAACCGTGACTGTTATCCGCGATCTCATCCGCTCGATCGGCCTGCTGCCGGTGGTGGTGAAGAAGGACATTCCAGGCTTCGTCGAGAACCGCGTGCTCTATGCGCTGCTGCGCGAGGCGGTCGATCTTGTCGAGCGCGGCGTCATCGAGCCGGAAGACCTCGACACCTGCGTATCCTGGGGCATCGGCTACAAGATCGCCGTCATCGGCCCGATGGCGCTGCTCGATATGGCGGGGCTCGACATCTACAAATCCGTCTCGTCTTTCCTCAATGCCGATCTCTCCAACCGCGACGATGTCGCGCCGATGGTGCTGGAGAAGACAGCTGCGTCGAAGTTCGGCATCAAGTCGGGCGAGGGCATGTTTGCCTACACTCCCGAGCAGACAAAGGCGCTGCAAGGTGAACGGGCGCGCAAGCTCGTCGCGGTGCGGCGCATCCTGGAAGGCCGGGAGTAGCCAATGTCACATGGTGCGCAGAGGGCAGGCCGGTTTGAGGAGTTCCACCGGTCGGCTGTTTGTGTGAAGGGCGCCTTCGCCATCAAGGTGGTGCGGGTGCGGCAGAAAACAGCGCGCGGGGCGACAAGCCATGCGCATTGAAACCATTCGAGCCGCCGGCGACAGGCCGGCCCATATCTGC
>NZ_RZOL01000012.1:0-40061 GCF_004022985.1 Mesorhizobium sp. M7A.F.Ca.ET.027.02.1.1
CTGGAAACCTTCTCGCTTGGGCTCGTCAGCGTGTCTAAAATGCGCTGCGATGCCGTAAGCTATCGCCGCCATCGCCGCCACTTCCTCAACGAACGTGACGCCAGCCTGCTCATCACCATCCCGGAGATGTCGGAGGTGAATTTCTCGCAAGGGTCGAGGACCGTCAATTGCGGTCCGGGGGGCTTCCTCGTTGAGAGGGGAGACGCGCCTTACGAATTCTGGCACGGCAAGCCAAACGCGCTGTGGGTCCTGAAGGTGCCATCGTCGAGCGTTCGGGCGCGGATCGGGTCTGCCGAACGGCTCAGTGCGCTCAGTTTCGACGCGACCCAGGGCGTCGCCGCGCTCTTCCTCGACACGGTGCGAACCACGATCGGCCATGTCGATGAGATCACTGAAGTCGCTCGTGAGATGATGGGCAGGCACATCCTGGAAATGCTGTGCCTGTCGATCGTGAGCGACGATCGCGTGCTGGACAGCAGCATCTCGTCGATCCGGGCCGGCCATTTGCATCGTGCCGAGCAGTATATTCGCGACA
The DNA here is from genome assembly GCF_004022985.1 of Mesorhizobium sp. M7A.F.Ca.ET.027.02.1.1. Lineage (NCBI taxonomy): Bacteria > Pseudomonadati > Pseudomonadota > Alphaproteobacteria > Hyphomicrobiales > Phyllobacteriaceae > Mesorhizobium > Mesorhizobium sp. M7A.F.Ca.ET.027.02.1.1. Next base: position 536 of record NZ_RZOL01000012.1, read on the forward strand.
ATCTGAAGAATTCCGGCCTCGGCCCGCAGGCGGTGGCCGATGCCTGCGGGATTTCCCTGCGTTACCTGCAGGTTCTTTTTCAGGACAGCAACCAGTCGATCAACGGCTTCATCCGCGACGCCCGGCTTGAACTTTGCGCCGAGGAACTGATGTCGGTGACCAACATCAGCAGCGTTGCCGAGATTGCTTACCGCTGGGGCTTTGCCGACCAGTCTCAATTCTGCAAGCATTACCGGACGCGGTTCGGTTGCGCACCGACCGATACCCGTCGCGAAGCAGCGAACCGGGCAGGCCGCGCTTCGACCTCAAGAGAGCGGCACTAGACCCGGCGAAATCCGGGTCAATTCCATAATCTATTGCGACGCCGCCCCGGCAAGGGCGGCGAAAGCCGGGCCTTGCCCGCAAATATCCCGCGAAGGAACTGTCATGAGCAGAATAAGAGTTGCCGTCGATGTCGGAGGGACTTTCACCGACATCTGCATCATGGACGAAGACAGCGGCGCGATCCGAATCGAGAAGACCGCCTCCACGCCTGACGATCCCATGCAGGCGATCATGAATGGCGTGGAGCAGGGCCGCATCGATCTTTCGGAGGTGACGCTGTTCTCTCATGGTACGACGGTCGCCACCAATGCGCTGATCACCCGCCGCCTGCCACGCACCGCAATGGTCTGCACCGAGGGTTTCCGTGATGTTGTCGAGATCCGCCGCGCCAACAAGGAAGACCTCTGGGACACCTACAAGGATGTCGCCAAGCCGTATATCCCGCGCCGCGACCGGCTGACAGTCCGCGAACGGGTCAGTGCCGAGGGCACGATCCTGGAAGCACTGGACGAAGAGGCCGCTCATCGCGTCGCGGAAATTCTCGTCAAACGGCAGGTCAAGTCCATCGCCGTCTGCTTCATGAACTCCTATGTCAACGGCGCCAATGAGCGCCGCATGCGTGAGATTCTGAAGGAGGCCATGCCGGATCTGCCGGTCTCGATCTCCTCGGAGGTGATGCCGGAAATCTTCGAGCACGAACGTTTTTCCACCACCATGGTCAACGCCGTCTGCGCCCCGGTCGTCGTCGATTACGTGTCGCGTCTCGGAGAAAAGCTTGCCGCCGCCGGATACAAACGAGATCTCCTGTTGCTGCACAGCGGTGGCGGGGTCATGACGCCCGCGAGCGTCAGGGATTTCTCGGCCCGGCTCGCGGGATCCGGCATCGCCGCCGGCGCGATCGCAAGCCGCTTCATCGGAAATCTCTGTGGCTTCCCGAACTCGATCGGCTTCGACATGGGCGGCACCAGCACCGACGTCTCGCTCGCATGGAACGGGGAGTCGCGCATCACAAAAGACTGGTACATCGAATTCGGATATCCGATCCGCTTCCCCTCCATCGAGGTGCTGACCATCGGCGCGGGCGGCGGGTCGTTGGCATGGCAGGACGAGGGCGGCAGCTTGCGCAACGGACCGCAGTCCGCCGGCGCCTTTCCGGGCCCGGCCTGCTACAAGAATGGCAACCGCACCGCCACCAACACCGATGCCAATGTCGTGCTCGGCCGTCACGGCACCAGCCTTGCGGGCGGCAAGATCACCCTCGACCCCGCCCTGGCCGCCCAGGCGGTGCAGGAGACTGTGGCGACACCCTTCGGTATGGAACTCCACCAAGCGGCCGAGGCGATCATCGCCGTCGCCAACGCCAATATGGGCAATGCCGTGCGGCTTCTCTCCATCAGCCGGGGCTATGACCCACGAGACTTTGCGCTCGTCGCATTCGGCGGTGCAGGCGCTTTGCACGGAGCGGCCGTGGCGAAGGAGCTTTCGATCCCAACCGTGATCGTGCCGCCCAATCCTGGCGTCACCTCCGCGCTCGGTTGCCTTCTCGTCGACGTGCAGCATGATTTCTCCGAAAGCTTCATGGCCGATGCTTCGACGGTCTCGCCCGCCGAGATGCAGACGGCCTTTGTTCTGATGGAAGAACAGGCCGTTGAGCGCCTGACCCATGAGGGCGTGGCGCGCGAAGACATGGCGCTGCAGCGTACGGTCGAGATGATGTACCAGGGCCAGTGGCGATCGCTCGCGGTGTCAGCCCCGGCGCGGATCGAGAGCATCTGCTCGCTGATAGAGGCATTCCACAACGAGCACGAACGCGAGTTCAACTACCGCCGCGAAGAGGCGCCGGTGTCGATCTTCCGCATCGCGGTCAAGGCGATCGGCATCGTACCGAAAGCCGAGATGCCGCGGCATGAAGTCTTGCCTCATGTGCCCGAGCCGCTCGGCCGCCGCGGCGTCTGGTTCGACGGCGTATCTCATGATGCGGCTGTCTATGAACGCGACCAACTCAGGGCCGGCGCTGCCTTTGCGGGACCCGCCATCGTCGAACAGTTCGATTCCACCACCGTGGTTCCGCCGGGAATGAGCGCGACCGTCGACGGCTTCCTGAACATTCTCATCGTGACGAAAGGCTGAGACATGACAAAGCTGATTGAAACGAGCCCTGGCCTCGATCCGGTAACGTTCGAGGTGCTGAAGAACTCCTTCATCACCACCGTCGACCAGATGGCCGAACAGATGCTTCGCACCTGCTATTCCTTCGTCATCTACAACCGAGACTTTTCGAACGCCCTGCACGACGCCGATGGCAACTCCGTCGCCCAGGGCAACTACGACATCGCGGTCCATGTCGGCACACTGCACAACACGTGCAAGGAGGTGATCCGGGTCTTCGAAGGCGACATGGCACCCGGTGACGTCTACGCAATCAACGATCCCTATGCCGGCGGTACGCATTTCAGCGATGTTCGGCTCGTCCGGCCGATCTTCGACGAAGACAAACTGATCGGCTTCTCACAGTCGAACGGCCACTGGTCGGATCTTGGCGGCTCGGTGCCGGGTTCCTTCGACGTCACCGCCCGCGACATGTTTCGCGAAGGCCTGCGGATCACGCCGTTGCGCCTTTTCCAGCGCGGCCGCTTCTGCTCCGACGTCGCCAACATGATCGCGGCCAACACGCGCGATCCCGCATCGATCATTGGCGACATCCATTCCCAGGCGCAGGCGACGCAGGCCGCCGAGCGCGAACTGTTGCGGCTGATCAAGAAGTACGGACGCGGCCAGGTCATGCGCGGGATGGAGGAGGTTCAGGACTACGTCGAACGTGCGGTGCGAAAGCGTCTCGCGGAGCTGCCCGACGGCACTTGGGAGACGGTCGACTACATCGACCGGGATCTCGGTGCCGGCGAAGGCATGATCCCGATCCGCATCAAGATGACGATCAAGGGCGACACGATCCACTACGATTTTACGGGAAGCCATTCGACCATTGCCTCGATGTACAATTCCGCCCCGGGCGCGACCTTCTCGGCCGTGGTCGCCGGCATGAAGACCTTCTTTCCGGACCTTCCACTCAACAGCGGGTTTTACCGGATGATCGAGGTGACCGCGCCAAAGAACAGCATCGTCAGCGCGGAATGGCCGGTGGCGGTGACCGGGTTCCTGATGCCGTTCGAAAAGATCATGAACGCGATCTTCGAGATGTGGTCGAAGATCATGCCCGAACGCGCTATCGCCTGCGCCTTCAACCTCGAATATCTGCTGGCCGGGGGACGGGACGCGCGCAAACCCGAAAAGCCGATCTTCATGTTCTACGAATGGCTGCCCGGCGGTTGGGGCGGGCGCAACGGCAAGGATGGTGCCGATGTCACCACCGCCTGCTTCGGAACTGGGCTGATGTCGCAGCCGAACGAAGGCAACGAGCGGGTGAATCCCACTCGGACACTCGAGTTCCAGATCAAGCAGGATTCAGCCGGGCCCGGCAAATGGCGGGGCGGCGTCGGCGTGCAGAAGACTTCGTTGCTGCTTGAGGCTGAAAATGCCGTCATGTCCTATATTTGCGACCGCGAGCGCGCTGTCGTCTGGGGTGTCGAAGGAGGCCTGCCGTCGATGCCCCACGGCTTGACCATGAAGCGCGCCGGAGAAGAGACCGAGATTTGGCTCGGCTCCGTATTCTCCGATTACTCCGTCCACACAGGCGATCAGTTCGCTCGTCCGACGGCCGGCGGCGGCGGTTTCGGCGATCCATTGGAGCGCGAGCCCCGCAAGGTGATGGAGGACGTGATCGACGACTACGTTTCCCTGGAGCGCGCCAGGACTGACTACGGCGTGGTGATCCGCGAAATCGACCGCGACCTGTGCCAGTACGAAATCGACGGGACGGCAACCGAAGCCTGCCGTGCCGACATCCGGGCGAAACGGAAGGACTGGGCACGCATGGATCCCGAGGAGGTCGCGCGCAAATACCGCTCCGGCGAGATCGATACGCTCGATGCGGTTCGGCACTATGCCGTGATCCTCGACTGGGAGACTGGCGAACTGCTCCCCAAAACCACCGCCCAGTTCCGGGAAAGTTTTGAGAAACGGACCGTCGCCCACTGGGTCTGAGCACTAACGAGCGCGCCGCAATCTTGCGGGCGCTCGCGGGATGCCCGAGTTATCTGTTTTTTCGATACGATATTCAAAGAATTACTATTTCACAGGAGCCTAAAGCTGGAGCAACAATGCTGCAGCGCCGCGAAAGTTGGCTGCTTCCGAGGGGTATGACAGATGGCACCAAGCGTGGAACGATCGTTCACCGCAGCCAGCACGATTGAAGAGGCAATGGCCGCACGCCGGCAAGGCGCGGCGGTGCTTGCCGGCGGCACCTGGATGATGCGTGATCCACGGCGCGGGGTCGATCTTCCCGAGGCGTTGGTCGCACTCCACCGAATACCCGCCTTGTCCAAGGTCGAAATCGCACCGGACCATGTCGTGATCGGCGCAGCCGTTAGCCATGCAGTCCTTGGCCGCGCGTTGCACGGGGCGGTGGGCTTCGAAGGTCTGGTTGCCGCGGCGGAGAATGCGGCCAATCCCGGCATCCGAAGGGTCGCCACCGTGGGCGGCAACCTTTGTGCCCTGGACTTTGCCGCCGCCGATCTCCCCCCTGCGCTTCTCGTCTGTGAGGCGACGGTGGAACTGGAGACGTTCGAAGGCCCAAAACTCATCGGTATTTCGGATTTCCTCGAAGACAGGCACGCGCTGCTGGCCGAAGCGATTGTGACGAGAATTCATCTGCGCCGCGACCTTGTCGCCAGTGCTCATATCCGCCTGCCGCTTCGGAAAGCCGGCGACTATCCGGTCGCCATCGTCTCGCTTGCGGTAGACAAGGACAAACGATGTCGCATCGCCGTCGGCTCGGTGGAGCCGGTAGCGCGGCGCTGGGCGGCGCTCGAACAGGCCATGGCGGCGGACTCGGCCTCTGCGCTCGATCCGGAACGCACCGCCGGGCTTGCGCTGGAGCACAATGATTTTCAGGGCCGCGACGGCAAGGAAGCGGAGGGTTGGTACCGGCGCCAGGTTCTTGCGCCGCTGGTCAAGCGCGGTGTTGCCGCACTTCTCAAGACCGGGCGCCTGGTATGACCGTGATATTCCAGCTGAATGGCGAGGACTGCCGCTTTGATGGCGATCCGATGACGCCACTCGTCGACATCCTGCGGCAGGAACGATTCCTGACGGGGACCAAAGCCGTGTGCCGCGAAGGCTTCTGCGGCGCGTGCACCGTGCATGTCGACGATGAAGCGGTGCCGTCCTGCCTGAAGCCGATTGGCCTCGTCCAGGGATGCGCGGTGACGACCATCGAGGGATTGAGTTCCGGAAACCAGGCGCTGCACCCGCTCCAGGCCAATTTCGAGGCGGCCGATGCCGTGCAATGCGGCATGTGTTTCCCGGGAATGGTCATGAGCCTTTCGGCGTTCGTGCGCGACAATCCGCATGCGAGCCGTCCCGAAATCAAGGCCGCGATGGTCGGCAACATCTGCCGCTGCACGGGATATGAGCGGATCGTCGACGCCGTGGCCGACTGGCTCGACCAAGCGCGGATGGCTGGCCAGGTGGTAGGAGGCATCCATGTCTGAGCTGTCCGCCACGGTGATGAACCTTCCCCGCCGCGATGCGCAGGACAAGCTGCGCGGGCGCACGAAATACACCAACGACCGGGTTCGCCCCGACATGTTGCATGCCGTGCTGCTGCGGTCGACCGTTGCCGCTGGGCGGATCCGCAAGCTCGACGTTTCGGCAGCACTTCGCTGTCCTGGTGTGCGCGCGGTGGCGACCGGCGCCGATGCGCCAGGGCTGTACGGCATCGGCATTGCCGACCATCCGCTCCTGGCCATCGACACGATCCGCTATCACGGCGAACCAATCGCCGTCATCGCCGCCGAAACGGAGAAGCAGGCGCGGGCGGCGCTTGCAGTCGTCGTGCTTGAGGTCGAACCGCTGGCACCGGTGTCCACCATGGCCGAAGCGCTCCAGCCCGCCGCCCGTCTCGTTCACGAGGGCTGGCGCGGCTATGAGGTGATCACCGAGGGCGGTGCACGTGCCGGCAACATCGCCTGGGAGGCAAAATCCAGTCGCGGCGACGTCGATGCGGCCTTCTCCCGTCCCGACATTCGCATTGTCGAGAGCAGCTTCACCGTCGGCCGGCAGAACCATGTGCCCTTCGAACCGCGCGTTGCCATCGGCTCCTGGGAGAACGGCCGTGCTCACATCCAGACCTCGACGCAGGTGCCTTGGACCGTGCGCAACGTCACCGGAAGGGTCATGCAGCTTCCGCCCGGGCGTGTGCGGGTCACTGTACCCCCTGTCGGCGGCGGGTTCGGCCTGAAATTCGATTCATCCATCGAGCCTATCACGGCACTTCTGGCGCGAATGACCGGGCGCACAGTGGTCCTGGAAAATACCCGGCAGGAAGAGATGGCAACCTGCCTCTGCCGCGAGAATGCGGAAATCCGCATCCGGTCCGCTGTCACTGCCGAAGGATACATTGCCGGGCGCGAGGCGGTCGTGCTGATGGACTGCGGCGCGTATGGAGGCGAACAGGTTTTTCTGACGACGATGACGGCGCACACGCTGGGCGGCAATTACAGGGTTGGCGCAACGCGGCTCGTCAGCCGCGCCGTATACACCAACACACCACCCAACGGTGCTTTCCGAGCTTGCAACGGCGTCTACAACACATTCGCTTTGGAGCGACATACCGACGAAATCTGCGATGCGCTAGGCTTCGACCCTATGGAGTTCCGGAAGAAAAATGTCCTGGGAGATGGCGATCTCGGTGCCACGGGCCAGGTTTTCGAGGCCGATGTGCTAGGTCCGATGCTCGATCGCATGGAGGCGTTACGCGCCAGTACCGGTACATCAGAGGCCAAGGCCGACGGCAGGCTCTATGGAATTGCAACCACGGTCGGCACATGGTTTGTTTTCGTAGGGCCTTCGGCGGCGACGGTGAATTTGAACGCCGACGGTAGCGCAACGCTAGTCACCTCGGGTGTGGAGATCGGATCCGGCACGATGGTGCAATCCCTGCCGCAGATCGTGGCCGGGCAGCTCGGTCTCGCTCCCGACCAGGTGATCGTGCGCGAAGCCGATACGGATGCCGCCGGTCTCGATGTCGGCGTTGGCGGTGGGCGCACCACCGTCTCCATCGGTGCGGCAAGTGTGGCTGCCTGCGCGGAAGTGCGGGAGAAGCTGCTGCGGACCGCCGGTGAGATGCTCCAGACCCGACCGGAAGACTTGGTGGTGCGGGATGGTCGTGTCGAGATCACGGGACGTCCCGGTTCCGGCATGTCGATCCCCGCTGTCGTCGCCCATGCGCAGGCAACCACCGGCCCGGTCACCGGAAGCGGAGCCTTTACCGCCAGGAACACTCCGGCAATGTCCGGCTGCGCGATGGGGCACTTCATCGATGCGCTCGACATCCCCGTCTTCGTCGTTCACGAGGCCGAGGTGGCGGTTGATCCGGACACCGGTCATGTCGAGGTGCTGGCCTATCGCGTGGTGCAGGATGTCGGCCGCGCACTCAACCCGCGCGCGGTCATGGGCCAGATACAGGGTGGTGTCGTGCAGGGTCTCGGCTACGCCCTGCATGAGGAGGTGACGATCACCGCTGACGGACGCATCGCGCAGGACGATTTCGAGACCTATCGCCTGCCGCTGGCGCAGGACGTGGTTCCGGTCGCCGCCGACCTCTACGAGGGCGCACCGTCGATGGGGCCTCTAGGCACCAAGGGCGCGGGCGAGGTCCCGATCCTGGCCGTGGGCGCCGCGATCGGCTGCGCTGTGGCACGCGCTATCGGCAAACCGGTGCGGCAGCTGCCACTGACGCCGCCGCGCGTGCTTCGACTGCTGCATGAGCGCGAACCACCGCCGGAATTCCCGCACATCGCCCCCGGCTGGGCGTCGAACACTCTGGGCTGAGGCAAGCAAACCATGGTCACCCTGAACTGCGACATGGGGGAAAGTTACGGCAACTGGCGTTTCGGCGACGATGCCGGCATCATGCCTCACATCGATTGCGCCAACATCGCATGCGGCTTCCACGCCTCCGATCCATGGACGATGCTGAAGACCGTGCGGCTCGCGCTTTCGCACGGAAAGAAGGTTGGCGCGCATCCGTCCCTTCCCGATCGCGAGGGATTCGGCCGGCGCGAGATGAAACTTCAACCGGAGGAACTGACAGCCGCCTTCCTCTACCAAATCGGTGCTCTGACGGGGATGCTGGCCGCCGAGGGCGGGCAGCTCAGCCATGTCAAGCCGCATGGCATCATCTACGGCATGGCCGCGCACGACATAGACACTGCCCGGGCAATTGCCGCGGCGGTCAAGCCGTTCGGCGTCCCGCTCTTCGGCCTGGCGGGAACCCGTCACGAGACGGCGGCAGCCGAGCTCGGCGTTGCCTTCGTGGGCGAGTTCTTTCCCGATCTTGCCTACGCTCCCGGCGGCAGCCTGATCATCCCGCGCGTCCAGTCGGCCATCGACCTGACACTTGCCGAGCATCGCATGGTGGGGGCGCTTACCCGACGCGAACTCGTCACGACAGACGGTACGATCCGCCCGGTCGACTTCGACACCGTCTGCATCCACTCCGATCCTCCGAATGCGCGCGACGTAGCCGCGCTGATGCGGCGGATCATCGACACCCATTCCAACAGCCTGCCATGATTCGTTTCCCGAATCGTGAAAGCTCCACGCATGGGATCGAGGACTATCTCGAACTCACCGCCCGAACCATTTCCCCAAGCCGCTGAGGACTTCCATGGATGCGCTTTCCAACTCTCTCGCCGCCGCCGACATCGCCACCACCATGCACCCATACACAAACCTGCGTCAGCACGAAGAAACCGGGCCGCTGATCATCAGCCGCGGCGACGGCATCCGCGTGTATGACGAACGCGGCAAGGAATACATCGAAGGGCTCGCCGGGCTCTGGTCGGTGGGCGTCGGCTTTTCGGAAAAGCGGTTGGCCGACGCTGCCTATCAGCAGATGCTGAAGCTGCCCTACTATCACACCTTCTCCTCCAAGGCGCATGAGCCATCCATCCGGCTCGCGGAGAAACTCGTGGAGATGACGCCGGAAAACCTGACGCGTGTCTTCTTCACGTCGTCGGGCTCGGAAGCCAACGACACCATCGTCAAGATGATGTGGTTCATGAACAACGCGCTGGGCCGGCCAAAAAAGAAGAAATTCCTGGCGCGGACCAAGGGCTATCACGGCATCACCGTCGCCTCCGGCAGCCTGACAGGCCTGCCGGTCAACCATCGCGACTTCGATCTGCCAGCGATTCCCGTTCGCCACCTGACCTGCCCGCACTTCTATCGCTTCGGCATGGAAGGCGAAGACGAAGCCGCCTTCACGGCGCGCCTGCTCGCCGAACTGGAAGCGGTGATCGCGGAAGAAGGGGCTGACACCATCGCGGCCTTCATAGGAGAGCCGCTTATGGCAGCCGGCGGCGTTCTGCCACCACCGGTCGGGTACTGGGAAGGCGTGGAGAAAATCTGCCGGGCAAATGATATCATTCTGATAGCAGACGAGGTGATCTGTGGTTTCGGGCGGCTTGGTACGCCCTTCGGCGCTCAGAAATACGGCTTCACGCCTGATATCATGACGGTCTCCAAGCAAATCACGTCGTCTTATATGCCGCTTGCCGCCGTCATTTTCTCCGATGCGATCTATCAGGCGATCGCCGACAACACCGCCACGATCGGCAATTTCGGCCACGGCTTCACCGCGTCGGGTCATCCGGTCGCCACGGCGGTGGGTCTCGAGAATCTGGCCATCTTCGAGGAGCGGGACCTGATCGGAAACGCGGCCCGCCTTGAGACGTCGTTCCAGGCCGGCATCCGCTCATTCGCCGATCACCCGCTTGTCGGCGAAGCGAGGGGCACCGGTCTTATCGGCGCCGTTGAACCGGTGGCGGACAAGGCGACGAAACGCCCCTTCGCCAAGGTTGGGCGTGTAGGGGCTATCGCAGCAGGAATCGGCCACGAGGAAGGCCTCATCTTCCGCGCCATCGGCGACCAGCTCGCGCTCTGTCCGCCGATGATCTCGACAGAAGACGATGTGAAGGAAATCATGACGCGCATGGGCCGGACGCTTGAGCGCCTGACCGGTGCGGTCGCCAAGGAGGGACTTGAATGACCCGCATGAAAGCCGAACCGGTCGTCCATATCGACGACGAACGCTTCCGGGTCACCGAATGGCGCTTTGCCACCGGGGCCGAGACCGGCTGGCACATCCATGGCCATGACTACGTCATCGTGCCGCTTACGGGCGGCAAACTCGGTCTCGAAGGCCCGGACGGCGCGCAGTCGCAAGCCGCTCTCACCCAAGGGGTGCCCTATTCGCGGCGGACGGGTGTGGCTCACAACGTCATCAATGCCGGCGATGCACCGCTCGCCTTCCTGGAGGTCGAGGTCGTTGAAGCCGGCGATCTCGCAGCCAGGCGGCTGGCCGTGCTCGACCGGTTCCTCGCGGCCTGGAACGCCCGCGACGTGGGCGCGCTGATGGACTGCATGGCTGAGAATTGCGCTTTCCACGGCTCGGCTGGACCCGATGCCGAAGGGCGCAAGCATATGGGGCGTGACGCCGTGCGCGCCGCCTATGCAGCGCTGTTCGATGCCTTCCCGAAAGCCGAGTGGACCAGGGGACGGCACGTCGTGACGGGCGACACCGGGCTTTCATCATGGCGCTTCGTCGGCACCACGGCAGCGGGGCAGAAAATCGAAGTCGACGGCTGCGATATCTTCGCTTTCTCGGGGGAGCTCATAGCGCTCAAGGATTCCTACCGCAAAGCGCGAGGGTAGCGAAAATCTGAATTCATCGGGCGACAGGGGCGGTCCAAACGGGCCGCCCTCATTTTTTGTCCAAAGGCAAGATCCTCAAAGACGAAAGGCCCGGTCGTCCCAGAGGAACAGGGCCTTTCGTAGATGAAGGGCCGGACTTATCCGGCCCATCTTCTCCTACTTGAGCAAGGCTTCCATCGGTACCGGCTCGGAAATCGTCCAGTTGCCTACAACACCCGGCTTGCCGGCCTTGGTCTCGACGATCAGGTACCGCGTCTGGTTCTGGTGATGCAGTTCCGGCGAGAAGGTACGAGGCCCGAACAGCGTCGGCTCATTCTTCATCTTTTCCAGTTCCGCGACGACCGCGTCGGCATCGGCCGTGCCTGCACGCTCCACCGCCTTGGCCCAGACGTCGACCATGACGTAACCCGGAAAGACATACTGGCTCGAGGGATCGGCGCCTGTCTTCGCCTTGTAGGTGGCATTGAACTTCAGCACGGCCGGATTGGGATCGTCGCCATAGATCGATCCCTGAACGGGGACGTAGAAGTTCGTCAGATCGGGCACAGCCGAAAGCCAATAGCTACCGTCGACGCCCGATCCATTCAGGATCATGGAGTTGATACCCGCGGCGCGAAGCTGCTTGATGGCCGAGACAGCGCCCGGCATCATCGTGCAAAGCATGATCGCATCCGGCTCCTTCGGCAGAGACTTGATGCGGGTGATCTGCGCGGCGATGGAGGCGTCCTCGTTCTTGAAGGTGTCTTCACCGACAAGCTTCGCGCCCTGGGCTTCGAGCTTCGGCATCATCCAGTCGAAGCCGTCGCAGATGCCCTTGTTGTAGGCCGTCCAGGTATCGAGCAGACGGTAGAAGTCCTTTGCGCCCTTTTCCTTGAATGCCCACTCGGCCATGGTTGCGCCCTGCACGGCCGCCAGCACCGACGCGGAGAAGCTGTGCGGGCCGACACCCTGGATACCGGCCTTGACCGATTCCGCGCACAGGAAGAAGGAGATACGGCCCGCGTCCTCGGCCGCGAGCGCAGCCGGCGATCCGAAGTCGTAATCGCAGGACACGACCACGAGATCCGCACCCTGGTCGAGCACGGAGAGGCCCGCCTTGGCGCCTTCGGCCCGGTCGGACTTGGTGTCGGCCTTGACAACCTTGATCTGCTTTCCAAGCAGGCCGCCAGCCGCATTGATCTCGTCGATGCGGATCAAGGCCGCCTCCTGCGCAGGCTTGTCATAAGCTTCCATGAAGCCCGACTCCGCAGTGGCGAAGCCGATGACGATAGTCTTGTCATCGGCCAGCGCCGGATATGCGATGGACATCGAGGCCAGAGCGGTTGCGACAATTCTCATTTTGTATGTCATGCACGTCTCCTTTTTTGTTTTCCGGTCGGGCTTGTGCCGCCGGTCACTTGTTGCGACTGCTGCGAGGTAAGGTGAGCTCGCGGTTGCCCATGAGTCCGGATGGGCGAAGCGCGAGGATCACGATCATGATGACGCCGAGGGCTATTTCCTGGACCCCTTTCGGGAGGGCGAAAGTGGACTCGCCGAGCGATACGCCTGCCTCCAGCCAGCGCAGCGCCTGGATCAGGGCGGACAGCAGGACGACACCCACCACCCCCCCCGACAGGCTGCCCATGCCGCCGACGACGAGCATGGAAAGGGTGATGAAGGTGAGACCGAGATAGAATGTATCGGGTGTGACCACGCCGATGGAATGAGCCATAAGCGCACCGCCCAGCCCCATCACCGCGCCCGATACGACGAACGCCACGAGTCTTTCCCTGGGAATGTCGATACCGGAAGCCGCGGCGGCGGTGGGCTCGTCGCGGGCAGCACGAAGGGCCAGGCCGGACCGGGAGATCGCGTGCGCCCAGGCGATGAAGATTGCGACCACGGCGCCGATGAGATACGGCCAGATCATGCGCACGATCGGAATGCCGACGACCGATGAGGTCGCTCCGGTCACGCTCTCCCAGTTGGAATAAATTGTGTTGATCATGGCGAGCATCGCGAAGGTCGCGATCGAAGCCGCGATGCCCGATAGCCGCATCAGCACCCGCCCGAAGATGAGAGCGGCGAGGGCGGCGAACAATGCCGCCAGCACGGCCGATTGCCAGTACGGCAAACGGGTCGCCAGCAGCCATTCGGGCAATCCCGGCAGCGAACCGCGTTTCATCATCGGATTGATGGTGAGCCATGCGGCCGCGTAGGCGCCAAGGCAGGTGAAGCCGATATGCCCGAAGCTGAGAACGCCCGAATTTCCGATAAAGATGTATAGGCCCACGACGAGGATGACACGGACGAACACGTCGATCACCGTCTGGTTGAAGGGCCGCGATCCGGTCATCACCGTGATCAGCGCGATGGCCAGCAGCAGCAGAGAAAGCAGGACCGGCGTCAGGATTGTGCGGCGGGCAAGCGCGAAGCGGGCGGGCTTTCGCTCGGCAGCCGCGGCACCGGCAGCGGTAGAGTTGGTGAGGGAGGCGGCGACACCCATGAAATCAGACCCTTTCCTTGGTGCCGCGCGCGGCAATAAGCCCTTGCGGGCGGAAGAGGAGAACGAGGATGACCGCTCCATAGACAAAGGCATCGCGGAACGGCCGGGCGTCGATGGGCAGCATGACCTGCATGATCACCGAGGCGGCACCCAGCAAGAAGCCGGCGAGCACGGCTCCCCCGAGGCTGCCGAGGCCGCCAATGACGGTGGCGATGAAGGCCATCAACATGATCGAGGCGCCCATCTGGATGTCCAGCGTGCCTGTCTGGGCGCCAAAGATCAGTGCAATGGCGGCGGCCAACGCGCCGGAGAGCGCGAACGCGCCCATGATAACCCGGTTCGCACGCACACCCAGCATGCGGGCCATCGAGAAGTTCTCGGCCGCCGCCCGCATCTCCAGGCCGAAGCGGGTTTGACGCAGGAACAGTGTCAGGCCGATCAGGATGACCATCGTGGCGACGATTGTTATGAGCTGGAGGAGGGGAAGCCTGGCACCGAGGATCTCCACCGGCTGGGACAGTTCGGGCAGCAGCGAGATCGATTTCGGCCGACTGGAGAAAAGCATGAGCAGGAAGTAGCGAATGACGAAACCGAGCGCGAAGGAGGCGATCATCATGGTTGCCGGATTTGCCTGGCGGAACCGCCTGAAGACAACGATTTCGCACAGCACCGACAGCCCGGCCCCGCAAAGGAGCACGAAGGGCACCAGCAGGTACCACGGCAATTGGCCAGCGAAGACGATGGCCATGGCGTCTGTTGAGGGCCATAGCAGCGCGAAGACGCAGAAGGCGATGACGTCGCCATGCGCGAAGTTCACCAGCCGCATGACGCCGAAGATGAGGGCAATGCCAAGCGCCCCAAGCGCGTAGAGCGAACCAAGCGAGAGTGCGTCGAACAGGATCTGGAGCATCTCAGTGGTCCTCGTAACCGAAATAGGCAGCCTGGATCGCCTCGCCGTTGCCGAGCGTCCGCGCGTCGCCATCGAGCACGATCTGTCCGCCACGCATCAGGATCATCCGCCCGCCCACCATCATCGCCCGGGCCGAGCTCTGCTCAACGATCAGGAGCGTGAGCTGGCGCTGCGCACGCAGCGCGATCAGCCGCTCATAGACCTGGTCGTTGATGTTGGGGGCGAGGCCCAGCGAAGGCTCGTCGATGGCTACAAGCCGCGGATTGGTCATCAACGCGCGTCCGATGACCAGCATTTGCTGCTGCCCGCCGGACAGCAATCCCGCCTGCCCATGCCGCCTCTCTTTCAGCATCGGGAAGGTTGCGTAGACGGCTTCGAGTTCGTCGGCCGCTCGGCTGCGCCAGCCGCGTTCGCGGGCGTGCATGCCGGTTCCGACCAGAAGGTTCTCTTCGGTCGTCAGCGAGCCGAAGACATCGCGCCCCTCCGGCACCATGGAGAATCCGAGCCGGGCGATGTTCTCCGGCGCCTGGCCGGTGATCTCATGACCTGCAAGGTCGATCCGGCCGCCCGCCACTGGCGTAACACCGGCGATCGCGCGCAGCAGCGAAGACTTCCCGGCTCCGTTCGGGCCGGTGATGAACAGGATTTCTCCCTCGTCCATGGAGAAGGAGACATTTCGGACCGCCGTGAGACGGCTGTAGCGGATAGTGATATCGGAAAGGGCGAGCAGGCTCATTCCATCGCCTCCAGCACAGGCAGGTCGGTGTTCGCGGCCGTGCCCATATAGGCGTGGCGCACCTTCTCGCTGTCGCGGATCGCGGCAGGCGGGCCTTCCTCGATGATCGCTCCGGAATCGAGCACGACGATATGCTGGCAAAGGCCGAGCACCAGCCCGACATTGTGCTCGATGAGCAGGACACCACAGCCGAGATCGCTGGCGATATGTCTTATCAGGGCCGAAAGCTCCCGCGCCTCCAGCGCGCTCATGCCAGCCGCGGGCTCGTCGAGCAGGATGTACGCGGGCCGTCCCATCAGGGCGCGGCCAATGGCGACGCGGCGCTCGTCCGTATATGGCAACGTTCCGGCGATGCGGGTGCCCAGCGCACCGATGCCTATCCAGTCGAGCATCGCTTCCGCTTCGGCGATGGCAGCGCGCCGGCTCATTCCCAGACCAACGCCGGTTACCTCCAAATTGTCCAGCACAGGCAGGTCGCGGAAGAGCCGCCCACCCTGGAAGGTGCGGGCAATGCCGCGCCGCCGGACCTGATGCGGCTTGAGACCTGTGAGTGCTGCCCCGTCGAGCTTGATGGTGCCTTCCGTCGGTGCCTGGAAGCCGGTCAGCACGTTGACGAGCGTGGTCTTGCCAGCGCCATTCGGGCCGATGAGGCCACTGATGCGGCCGGGCGTAATTTGGAGGTCTACCGATGACAGGGCCTTCAGCCCCGCAAACGATACCGAGACATTCTCCGCGCTCAGATGACTCATGACCCTTTCCTTCTTTCTACCGACGGAAAGGCGCGAAGCATCCGGCCTTGCGGCCAGTCACGTTGCAAATGTCTTCCCCTGTCGGTTCCGGCGGTCTCTAGCGGACTGCTCGGGTGCCAAATTCACGCCGTTGCCCGGCGTCGTCTTGTCGTTTCGCGCACCGGATTTTGTCTTCCGCCACGCACGGTCGGTTTTGGCCGGCCGATCTCCTCGCCACCGGCTCCTCCGCCGGCATTTTCCCGGCTGACGTCAGCCGGCCAGATGCCCTTCAGCACGCGCCAGCGCGGCGCGCTGTTCGGTTCGCGCGGCAAGCGCGTCTTCCAGCGTCACCGGAACGAAGCGCGCCGGGGTGTGCGGCTGGAGCTGGGCGATAAGGTCCATGTCGGCCGATATCACCACGCCCAGCATCATGTACCCGCCACCCGAAACCGCGTCCCGGTGAAGAACGATCGGCTCCGTGCCACTCGGCACCTGGACGGATCCTAGGGATAGCAGGCATCGACGATGTTCGAGGGGTCGGAGCCCGCACCGAAAGGCTGCTCGCGCTCGACGAATTCCAGCGGCGTCCCACCCCGGAAGCGATAGCCGATGCGGTCGGCTTCGGGTGCGACCTTCCAGGTTTCCTCAAAGAACCGAGTGCCGGCAGCTTCAGTGATCCGATGCCAGTACATGCCGGGAAGCATTCTGAGTTCCGCCGGACTATTGCCCGCGCGGCGCAGATTTGCAGGCAGTGAAAGACCGGCTTTGCCGGAACCCTCGCCGAGGGGAAGCTCATCACCCGCCTTCAGCGTGCGGCCCTGATGGCCGCCGAGTGCGCCCAGAATGTAAGTCGAGCGCGAACCGAGAACCACGGGTACGTCGATACCGCCGGAGACGGCCAGATAAGCGCGCGCGCCGCCCTTGAGGAAGCCGAAGGAAAGCCGGTCACCGGCCTTCACCGGAAAACTTTCCCAGGTCGGCCGTTCCTCGCCATTGAGTTTGGGGGGGAGTTCTCCTCCCGTGACGGCGACGACGGCGGATTGGGTGAATTCGAGTTCGGGGCCCATGAAGGTGGCTTCGAGCACCGCGGCACCCGGATCGTTGCCGACAAGCAGGTTTGCGATGCGTGTGGCAAAGCGGTCCATGCCGCCACCTTCTGGAATGCCGACATGGTAGTGGCCCGGTCGGCCAAGATCCTGCACGGAAGTGGAGAGGCCGGGAGAGATTACCTTAACGGCCATTGATAAGCTCCATCAGCTTTGCATTGGTGCCGTAAATATCGCCGTTGAAGTCCTTCAGGCTGAAGGTGCACTCGCGAACCGTCGGCTGCCACCGATTGGCTTCGATTTCCTCCAGCGTGGCGTCGTAGTCATCGCGGCCAATGGCCTTGAACTTGACGATGTCGCCTGGCTCGAACAGGCACATATCATCTGAGAGGTAGCGCACCTTCCTGGTCGGGTCGTAGATCGGAGCCGGGGTTATGCCATACATCTGGTAGCCGCCAGCGCCGCGCACCGAATAGATCGCTGCAAAGCAGCCGCCATGGCCAATGGTGAGCTTGGGAGTGTCGGTGCGTGGACGCAAGTATTTCGGCGCCTGAATCTGTTTCTTGCGCTCAACCATCTGGTACAGGAAGGGGAGTCCGGCGACGAAGCCGACCATGGACACGAACCAGGGCTGGCCGGAATATGCCGTGATAAACTCTTCCACCGTGGCGTAGCCGTTGATGCGTGCCGAATATTCAAGATCGGTGGAGGAGGGGTCCTGATGGCGCTCGCGGAAGCGCAGGCAGGTTTCACGCGTCCATGGATCCTGGAAATAAACCGGCAGTTCGATGATCCGGGTCTTCAGCACCGGGTCCGCCTTCGAGGCCGCCTCTTCCATCGACTTCAGTTCGCTGAGCAAATCCTGCGGCTTGACGATGTCGGGGTTGAAGCGAATCTGGAAGCTGGCGTTGGCTGGGCAGATCTCGGTGACACCTCGGATGCCTGTCGTACGCACCGCGTTCGTCATCGAAAGGCCGGTAAAGAAGGAGGTGAGCGACATTTCTTCGGACACCTCGCCGAAGATATGTTCGTCACCGCCGAAGTTGAATCGTATCGACATCGGTCCTCCTTAACCCGCCAATGTTGCGGCGTTTTCGATGAGCCAGCCTTCCAGCCAGCGGGTATGCACGTCTCCCGCCCGTACCGCCGGATCGGCGGCCAGCGCAAGAAACAGCGGCTTGGTGGTCTTGAGCCCGCCGATCTTCAACTCGTTGAGCGCGCGGATCAGGCGCACTATCGCCGCCTCGCGCGTTTCTGCATGCACGATCAGCTTGGCAAGCAGCGAATCATAAAAGGGCGGCACCTGATAGCCTTGGTAGAGCATCGAATCGAAGCGTACGCCCGGACCGCCGGGAATGCGAAGCTCGGCCACCTGCCCAGGGAATGGAGCGAACTCCTTCGCCGGGTCTTCGGCATTGAGTCGGACTTCGATCGCATGCCCCTTGACGGAGACATCGCCTTGCCGAATCCGCAGCTTCTCGCCGCCGGCGATGCGAAGCATCTCCGCAACGAGGTCGATGCCGGTGATCGCTTCGGTGACCGGGTGCTCGACCTGGATACGGGTGTTCATCTCGATGAAGTAAAAGCGATCTGCTTCATCGTCATAAAGATACTCTACCGTGCCGGCACCAGAGTATTTGACCGCCTTGGCCAAAGCGACCGCCGAAGCGCAGAGATCCTCGCGCAGCCTGTCTGAAAGTGCGCGCGACGGCGCCTCCTCCCAAACCTTCTGGCGTCGCCGCTGCAGCGAGCACTCCCGCTCATAGCAGTGAATGGCATCGCTTCCGTCTGCCAGCACCTGCACCTCGATATGGCGGGCCTTGCCGATCACTTTTTCCATGTAGAGGCCACCGTCGCCAAAGGCGGCGAGGGCTTCTGCTTCGGCCTGAGGAAAGGCTTGTTCGAACTCGGCGAGCGAGTTGGCGATGCGGATGCCCCGCCCGCCGCCGCCTGCCGCCGCCTTGATCATCACCGGAAAACCGGTTGCGGTCAGCACCTCGTGGCCAGCCTTGAGGCCCTCGACCCGGCCAGCCGAGCCAGGCACCACAGGGACACCTGCAGCGGCGGCGGCCGATCGCGCCGAGACCTTGTCTCCCATCATCCGGATCGCATCTCCCGACGGGCCGACGAAGACCAATCCAGCGCCTGTGACCGCGTCGGAAAACGCGGCATTCTCGGCAAGGAAACCATAGCCAGGATGAACGCTGTCGCAACCGGTGTCGCGGGCAGCCTTCAGAATTGCTTCGACATTGAGATAGGACTTCTTTGCTGCTGGTGGGCCGATGTTGACCGATTCGTCCGCAAGCTGGACGTGGAGCGACTCGGCGTCTGCGGCCGAATACACCGCCACGGTGGCGATCCCCAAATCTTGCGCGGCCCGGATGATCCTGACCGCTATCTCGCCCCGGTTGGCAACCAGAAGCTTTTTCAGCATCAGTCGAGATCCGCGATAGGTGCGCCGGCCATGATCGGGTCTTCATTGTCGGCAATGAAGCGGATGTTCGTACCGGCCGTCTCGGCCCTCACTTCGTGGAACGACTTCATCACTTCGATGAGGCCGATTACGTCTCCGGCGGAAACCGCGTCGCCATCCGCCTTGTAGGGCGGCTGGTCTGGCGAAGCGCTGCGATAGAAAGTGCCGGGAAGAGGCGAAAGAATCTGGGCCATAAAAAGCTCCGGAAAACTGCAGACAGACTAATTTGGAACCGCCTGCGCGGGCGGGTTCGGTCGAGTTCAGTGCCAGGGAGCGATTGCGGTGCGCACGGCCCTGGCTATTTCGATGGCGTTCGGCGTATCGGAATGCACGCAGATGGTTTCGCAGCGTACGGGGAAGAAACCGCCGTCCTCTGCCGTGCCCTCGCCCTCCCTGATGGCGCGCACGCACCGCTCGGCCATCTCTGCGGGGTCCTTGGCGTCATGAACGCGCGTCAAGATCAGCTTGCCGGAGGCATCGTAGTCGAGATCGGCATAGAACTCGGCGACGAATGGGATACCGCGCTCTTGATAGATCTTCTCATGCAGGGTGCCCGTCATGCCGAAGAGGGGTACGCCGAAAATCTCTGCCGCGTCGCACACGCCATGGGCGATTGCCTCCTGCTGCATGGCCATGAAGTAGAGGCTGCCATGCGGCTTGATGTGGTGGAGTTCCACACCCTCGGCCCTGAGGAAGCCGGCAAGCGCTCCCACCTGGTAAATGATGGTGTTCCTGACTTCTTCGCGGGTCATCCGCATCTCGCGCCGGCCGAAACCCTGAATGTCGGGCAAGCCTGGATGGGCGCCGATCTTTACGCCACTCGCCTTGGCGCTGCGGACGGCGGCGTGCATGTGATCCGGATCGGAGGCATGAAAACCACAGGCGACATTGGCAACGTCGATGATGGGCATCATGCCCATATCATCGCCAACCTTGTAGAGGCCAAAGCTTTCGCCCATGTCGCAGTTTAGCGTCACCGCCATCGCATTGTTACCCCTCGAAGCTGCCGTCTTTGCGGCGTTGCAGCATTTTTTGCGCATGCGAGGGCGTTTGTGAAATAGTAGTTTATTGATTGTCATATCAAAAAAACAGATAATGGTTCTGGGCCGGAGCGCACCATGACCATCACCTTGAAACAGCTTGATTATTTTATCGCGACCGCCGAGAGCGGACAGGTCAGTCATGCTGCGGTGGAACTCAACATCTCGCAATCGGCCGTCACTGCGGCGATAAAGACGCTTGAGGCTGACCTGGGCGTACGGCTTTTGGAGCGTAACCACGCTGGCGTAAGACTGACTATGGAGGGCGCGCGGTTTCTTGAACATGCGCGTGTTATCACCGGGGCCGTCGCTGCCGCCGTCCGAAGCCCGTTGCGCGATAGGAAAGGCCTGGCGGGCAAGCTGCGGCTTGGCATGACCTACACGGTCGTCGGCTACTACATGTCGCGCCACTACGCGCGGTTTCGAAAGACCTATCCCGAGATCGAGGTCGAGGTGCTGGAACTGCCCCGAGACGCTCTCGAAAGCGGGTTGATGTGCGGGGACATCGACATGGCCGTGATGCTGGTGTCCAACCTGGAGCACACCAAGGAGTTGGCGCAGGAGGTCTTGATGCGGTCGAACCGCCGGCTCTGGCTTTCGGCTGATCATCATCTGCTCGCGCGGCAGGAAATCAGCCTCGCCGATGTGGCGGCGGAAGATTATGTCATGCTGACGGTTGACGAGGCACGTACGACGGCCGCCCGTTACTGGGATGCCGCGGGGCTTTCGCTTCGCGCCGTCCTTACCACCAGTTCGGTCGAGGCCGTGCGGTCGCTCGTGGCTGCCGGCATGGGGGTCACTGTCCTGTCCGACATGGTTTACCGCCCCTGGTCCTTGGAGGGGCAGCGCATCGAAGTGCGCGGGCTTGTCGAGCCCATTCCTACCATGGATGTCGGCCTGGCCTGGTCGCGGGACAGATCAATCGAACCGGCCGCGGCGGCCTTCCGGGCCTTCATGTCCGTGACCATGGGCGGCGGCGGCTAACCGCCTGCCGTCAGGCAGGCGCTATGGCTCAGGCTCGCTGGTTGAGCAGCGGAGCGTGGGAGTTGATGCCTCGCATAATCAAGGGGGATTTCACCTTTGTCGCAAATAACGCCAAGGGCTTCACAAAACTCTAAAGAGCCGGTTCACGCCGGCCTCGTCATCGTCGCTGGCAGGTTGTTCCCGACAAACAGAAGGAACTCTTGGAGAGTCTTCTTGGTCACCACCTCGGGCCGGAATCGGAAAAGTCTCTCATCGGAGGGCGGTGACTTCACGGTTGCGGGCTACGATCTGCTCGTGGCGGAGGGGGGTCGTCGCCTCCATGAAGCCCTTGATCAGTGCGTCGCGAGCTCCGGGTGCGCGCGCCTTTTCCGCCGTGGACAGCGCATGCTGAAGATCAGGCAACGTCAGTTCCGTGCAGTAGGCTGGCGTGCCCGGTTGCTGGCGCCAGGAACTCGCGAGATCGCCGGCATCAAGTGCGTCGAAACCGGTCTCGTTCACCAGTTCGCGTGCGATCGCTTTGGCATGCGCATCATCGCCTGCGACGGGGATCGCGATCCGTTCGGCCGTTCCGCCACCTTCGGCGAGCGTTTGGGCGAGGACCGCATTGAACGTCTTGACCACCGGCCGGCCGAGTTGTTCGCTGGACCAGACGCTTTCCGGCTTGCCATCGTCAACCTCCGCGATGTTCCCGTCGCGCATAGGATAATAATTGGAGGTGTCGATCACGACCACGTCGGCTGGTACATCGGCAAAGATGTTGGCGACATCGGGAATCTTCGCAAACGGGATCGATAGAACGATCGCCTCGACATCCCTGGCTGCTTCGTGCGCGGCAACCGGGAGCGCACCAACCTTCATCGCCTTCTCGCGGATGTCATCAGGCCCCTTCGAGCCCGCCAGCTTCACCGCGTGTCCGGCCGCTGTCAGCTTTCGTGCGAGGGTGGTGCCGATATTTCCCGCGCCGATAATGCCGATGTTCATGTCGATTTCCTTCCAGGTAATTGTGATTGTGAGCTCAGCGCATGATGCGCGGATCGATCCCGTGTTGAGCGGGACATCCAGATGGTCGCGCAGGGTGGTGCCGCCATAACCCCCGATGGAACAGCCCGCCTCGAACTTCGTATAGCTTGCTCGCGGCATCTACTGACCGCGCGCCAGGCCCCAGGCAGGTTGCCGTACCGTTGCCCAGATGCATGCCGGTATCATCTGCCTGATCATCGTCCTCGTTTCGCCGGCTCATGCCGACCTGTTAGAACAGTCGACCACGGGATATATGGAGACTATCTCCGCTTCGACTTTATATACGGAGAGTGTCTCCGATCTTCAAGGGTTCAAAGGTCAGTCATGTTTCAATCGTCGATCACGTCAGCCCTCCGCAGGGACGCGCAACACAATCGGGCGCACATTCTCGAGGTGGCGCGACAAGCGTTCGGCAACGACAGTGTTGACGTCTCGATGGATGCTATCGCGAAGCTGGCGGGCGTGGGGGCAGGGACGCTCTACCGCCATTTTCCAAACAAAGACGCCCTCCTGGCTGCGCTGCTAATTCTTCACTATGAAAGCCTCGACCATCGTCGCGTTGAAATCGAAGCCGGGGAGAGCGATGCAGGCCGCGCACTCGAACTCTGGGTTGAAGCTCTCGGCGACTGGATGCTGGCTTATGAGGGCTTGCCTGAACCGTTACGGGCCGCTTGCCGAGTAGAATCCCCGCTGACGCCGACCTGCCATGCTGTCATCGCGACGACGGAGCGAATCCTGAAGGCTGCACAGGACGAAGGGCTTGCACGACGGACGATGACCGGGCGCGACATCTTTTTCGGAGCACTGGCGATCGCTTGGGCGAGCGGCGCAACGGCAGCGGGCGAAGACACTCGGAACGTGCTTCGCGATGTCCTGAAGAACGGATGGATGGAACCGAAAACAGCACCGGGCGGCGGAGTTTAGTCCGCCTATCCGACTGCGCAGCCTTTCGAATTTCATAACGCTGTCGCCAGCGCGTGTGCATCAAACAAACGCTTTCTGAATGGCTGCCGTCGTCTGGATGGACGGCGGCTTTTGGGCCTGGGAAGAGCGGCGTGCGAGGGCGGCAATTGGTGGCTGAAACTTTGCGACCAAGCGTGAGCACACGTCTTGGCGCTATGCTATGATTTCTGATCCCGCTTCCTGAAAACGGGGGATTCCGCAGAGCCTGAGGCAAGTCACCACTTCGTCCAGGATGATATCGAGTGCCTTGGCCACACCGGCCTCGCCAGCCACGGCGCCGAACAGGGCGGCCCGGCCGATCGCCGCGACGGTGGCGCCGCGTGCCTTGGCCTTGATGATGTCCGTGCCCGTGCGGATACCGGAATCGATGAGGATCGGGACTTGGGCGCCAAGTGCCTGACGGATGGCGGGCAGGGCATCGATGCTCGATACAGCACCGTCGAGCTGACGGCCTCCATGGTTGGACACCCAGATGCCATCGGCACCAGCCGCGACCAGTCGCGACGCGTCGCCCGGGTGCAGGACGCCCTTGACCAGCAGCCGGCCTTTCCACCAGTCGCGGATCTGGCGGAAATCGTCCCAGTCGAAACCTGCATGGAGGCTGCCGCCAACACGCGCGGCGATCGTCAGGCTGGCGCTGTTGTCACCGAGATAGCCGCGGACGTTCTCGAACTGGGGCAGACCGCCGCTCAGCAGGCGCAGCGACCAGCCAGGATGAAGCATGCTTCCCAGAGATGCCGGGCCGAAGGCCGCAGTGGGATGGATATGCCGTTCCTAAGATCCTTTTCGCGCTTGCCCCCGGCTTGCAGATCAACGGTCACCACCAGCGTCGAATAGCCAAATTCTTCCGCTCGCCTGACCAGTTGGCGATTGAAGTCGAAATCCTTGAGCACACAAAGCTGGAACCACAGCGGCCCCTGTACGGCTCGCGCCATGCCTTCGATGCTGGCCGTGGCCATGGTGGAGAGTGTGTAGGGGATGCCGCGAGCGGTTGCCGCCCTCGCGATGGCAATGTCGGCTCCGGGCCTGACCAGCGCGCAGGAACCCATCGGGCTGATCACGAGCGGTGTCGGCAAGGTCTCGGACCAGAGCGTCGTGGAAACGTTCGGATGCGAAACATCGGTAAGCACGCGCGGCAAAAGTCTGATCTTTTCGAAATCGCTTCGGTTGGCGTTAAGGGTGAGTTCCTGCCCCGCCCCGCCATCGATGAATTCGAAGATGGATTTCGGCAGGCGACGACGGGCAAGCCTGCGAAAATCCTCGACCGAAACCTGGCGATCGAGAGCGCCCATCTCAAGCCTCGCCCTCGTGCCGGTCGGCAATGAATATCCGGCGCATGAGCGTCTGGCCGACCTTGCGAGGTCCAACAAGATCTATCTTCACCTTGATCATCAGTCACGCCGCTGCCGCGAGCCGGTCGCAGATCGAGCGGGTTATCTCGCTGGTCGACGCCCTGCCTTTCAGGTCGGCGCTCAGAAGCCCGTTGGCCAGGCAGTCCTCGGTCACGCGACGGATGCGCGCCGCGGCCTGGTTGAGCCTCTCGTCGCCATGCTTGTGGCCGAGCCAGTCGAGCATCGAGGCTGCCGACAGGATCGTCCCATACGGATTGGCGATACCTTGGCCGGCAATGTCGGGCGCCGAGCCGTGCGCGGCCTGGAAGAAGCCGTTGGCCGCGCCGATCTCGGCTGAAGGCGCCATGCCCATCCCGCCCACCGTCGCGGCGGCGAGGTCGGACAGGATGTCGCCGAACATGTTCTCGCTGACGATGACGTTGAAATGGCCCGGTTTCAGCACGAGATGCATCGCCATGGCGTCGACCAGCGCGTGCTCGGTCGCGATATCGGGATAGTCCTTCGCCACTTCGTCGAAGACGGAGCGGAAGAAGGCATAGCTGCGCAGCACGTTGGCCTTGTCGCAGCAGGTGACCCGGCGCACGCCGTCACGGGGCGCGCCGCCCGACTGGCGCGCCAGTTCGAAGGCCTTGCGCGCGATGCGCTCGATGCCGGAACGGGTCTGCACCAGGGTGTCGACCGCGACTTCGCCGCGCAACAGCGCGCCCGATCCCCGCGCGGCGTAAAGCCCTTCGCTGTTCTCGCGCAAGATGATGTAGTCGATATCTCCGGCATTCACGCCGCTCAACGGGCTCGGCACGCCCTCGAAGAGCCTGACGGGGCGGATGTTGGCATAGAGATCGAGTTCGAAGCGCAGCCTCAGCGTGAAATCCAGGCCTGCTTCGGTTCCATCGGGATGGACGACGCCCGGCAAGCCGCCCGCACCATGCAGGATGGCGTCCGCCGCGCGGCAGGCCTGGAAGGTCGGCTCGGGAAAGCTCTGGCCGGTCTTCAGGAAATGCTCGGCTCCGGCCGGGTATTCGCTGAAGTGCAAGGGGTTGCCGGGACCAAGCGCTGCTTTCACCACTTGAACCGCTGCGGCGCAGACTTCCGGGCCGATGCCGTCGCCATGCACCACGGCGATTTCGTAGACAGGCTTCATCGCCAACTCCCAAATGGTCTAACGCTCAGATGCACTTGCCGCCGTCGACATTGAGGTCGACGCCGGTGATCATGCTGGCCTCGTCGGAGCACAGGAATGCCGCGGCGTTGCCCATGTCCGCCGGCGTAGACAGCCTGCCGATCGGAATGGTGGCGACGACGCGGGCGCGGTTTTCCTCGCCGGAGCCGATGAAGGTGGACAGAAGCGGCGTGTCGCCGGCAACCGGGTTGATGGCGTTGACGCGGATGCCGAAGGGGGCGAGTTCCACGGCCATGGCCCGGGTGGCGGCAATCGCCCAGCCTTTGGAAGCATTGTACCAGGTCAAATTCGGGCGCGGCGAGACGCCGCCGGTGGAGGCGACGTTGAGGATGGCGCCCGATTTGATGGATTTGAAATGCGCAACGACCGCACGGGCGCCATTGTAGATGGATCGCATGTTGACGTTGGCGATCCGGTCGAACGTCTCTTCGTCCATCGTCTCGAGCGCCAGGGGCGGCTGGGCCACGCCGGCATTGTTGACCAGTATGTCGAGACCGCCAAAGGCCGAGCGGGCCAGGTCTGCCGCCGCTTCGAAGCTTGCGAGTGTCGAGACGTCGCCAGTGATTGGCCGCACATTTTCGCCGACTTCGGCAGCAACGCGGGCCGCGGCGGCCCCATCACGGTCCATCAACACGACCCGCGCACCTTCGGTGACGAATTTCCTGACGATGCCTTCGCCAAATCCCGAACCGCCGCCAGTGACGATGGCGACCTTGCCAGCAAGTCTCATATCTGTTCCTCCATTGCCGGCACCATCGGGGAAGTCGCGTACATTGCACAGTCCGATTATCTGAACGCCCTTTTAGCTTTCCTTGTTTGAGGTCGACCGGCGTCGGAGGCATAGTCGCCACGGAATTGTGAGGAGGAAGGGATGACGCTGAATTTCGACCCGCGGGCGAAGGCCACGGCGCTCTACCACGGCGAATTCCGGCCGATGTTCGTCGGCGGCAGGTGGGTTCCGGCACAATCCGGCCAGGAGATGCAGGCGCTCAACCCGGCGACTGGCGAAGTGCTGGCCACCGTCCCGCGTGGCTCGGCCGCCGACGTCGATGCGGCGGTGGCGGCTGCGCGCACGGCTTTCGAAGGGCCGTGGTCAAAATTCTCGCCCTATGAGCGGCAGTGCGTGCTTCTGCGCATCGCCGATCTCTTCGAGACTCATTGGGAAGAGCTCAGCGTTTCCGACACTCTCGACATGGGACTGCCGATCACGCGCACGCTCGCCAACCGGCGGCGCGTCATCGGCATGCTGCGCTTCTATGCGGGCATGGCGACCGCGCTGCATGGCGAATCCATAGACAATTCGATCCCCGGCGAGATCGTCAGCTTCACAAGGCGCGAGCCGGTGGGCGTTGTCGGCGCGATCATCCCCTGGAACGCTCCGACCGCCGCGTCGATCTGGAAGATCGCGCCGGCGCTGGCCACCGGCTGCACCATCGTGCTGAAGCCCTCGGAGGACGCCTCGTTGACGCCGCTGCTGATCGCCAGGCTGATGCAGGAAGCCGGCGTTCCCGACGGCGTCGTCAACGTCGTCACCGGCACCGGGGCGGAGGCCGGTGCGCGGCTCGCTGAACATCCCGACGTCAACAAGATCGTCTTCACCGGCTCGACGCTGACCGGGCAGGCCATCGCGCGGGCGGGCGTGACAAACCTCAAGCGCGTTTCCCTGGAACTCGGCGGCAAATCGCCGATCATCGTCTGCCGCGATGCCGACATCGACAAGGCGGTTCCTGTCGCCGCGATGGCGGTGTTCGTGCATTCGGGCCAGATCTGCATCGCCGGATCGCGGCTGTTCGTGGCGCGCGAAATCCATGACGAATTCGTGCGCCGGGTCGCCGAGTTTGCCGGCAGGCTTCGCATCGGCCATGGCATCGAGGCGGAAACCGAAATCGGCCCGCTCATCAATGCCAGGCAGGCCGGCAAGGTGGTGGGCTATATCAAGGCCGGCCGCGACGAAGGCGCGGAACTGATAGCGGGCGGATCTCGACTGACGGGCGAGCCCTACGACGGCGGCAATTTCATCGCGCCGACCGTCTTCGGCGCGGTGTCGGACAAGATGACCATCGCGCGTGAAGAAATCTTCGGTCCGGTGATTTCGGCGATGCCGTTCGACACGCTCGACGAAGCCGTGGCGCGGGCCAATGCGACGCCCTATGGCTTGGCAGCCGGCATTTTCACCACCCATCTGGGCACCGCGCACAAGCTCGCCCGCCGCATCAAGGCCGGCTCGGTGTGGGTCAACATGTACCACGCCATCGACCCGGCGGTGCCGTTCGGCGGCATGAAGATGTCCGGCTACGGCCGCGAGGGCGGCATCGAACATCTGCATGAATATCTGGAGACCAAATCGGTCTGGATCCAGACCGACTGAGGGTGCGCTGATATTCAGGTGAGGCCGGGCTGCGAATGACGGCGTTCCCGCACTATTCTCGGCGCTCGTGCAAGGTGCCTGTCCGAAGGCGCGATGCTCAGTTTGCCAGTTCGCGCAAATTGGTGCGGATGAGGTTCATCAGCTGTTCGGAGAAGGAGTGGTGCACATAGCCCCGCGCCGTGATGATGCCGACGGAGCGGTGGGCGTCGCGATGGTCGATCGGCACCACTCGCATGCGCTCGTCATTGCGCGAAATGGCGATGCCGGGCACCACGCAGACGCCAAGTCCCGAACACACCAGCGCCACCGCCGTCTGTGCGCTTTCGACCTCGTATTGCGGCTTGAGCTCGATGCCTTCCGCCGCCGTCAGCCGATCGACAAGGCCGCGCACGGCGGTCTTGCGGTTGAGCAGGATGAGCGGATAGCGCAGCAGGTCGGAGAGCAGCAGCTTCTTTTCGCCGCCGTATATTTCCGTGGGAATGCAGGCCATCAGCGGATCGTCGAGGATAGACTCGAACTGGAAGTCCGTCAGGTTTGGCAGTTCCGGGCCGATGTAAAACTCGACCTCCTGCTGTTGCAAAAGGCCAAGCGCGGCCTGCGGCGGGCTCTCGATGACCTCGACGATGCTGCGGGGATAGCGCAACTTGAATGTCGCCAGGATATCGCCCAGCCGGCTTGCCGCGAGCGTCGGGGCGCAGGCGATCTGCACCTTGCCCTTGCGCCGAGCGGCGACCTCCGTCAGCCGGTCGAGGCTGGTCTGCACCTGTGACATCACATTGGCGATCTCCTCGAACAGGATCTGGCCTTCCGGCGTCAGGCTTGCACGCTGTGCGGTGCGGATAAACAGCGAGATGCCGATCTGCTCCTCAAGGTCGCGAATCTGCATCGAGACCGCCGATGGCGAACGATTGCTCTCCTCGGCAGCACGACGGAAGCTGCCGTTTTCGGCGGCAAGCAGGAACGTCTGCAGAAGTTTGAGGTTAATGCTGGGCATATCCGCTCGGGCAGGGTGATCTGACCCCTGACCTATTCAGACGCGGAACCGATTGCAAGGCAATAGGACCGGCCAGACATTGGTCCTGGCTTGACCGGCAAAAGTGTCTTCCTTGTCGAGCCGCTCAATGAACCGCGGCGAACATGACGCGCTCCTCGGTGGCCTCCGACAACATCATCTCCTCGACCACGCGGCCGCGCTTGACCACCAGAATGCGATCCGAAACGGCGAGAATTTCAGGCAGATAGGACGAGATGACAACGACGGCCATGCCTTGCTCGGCGAGATCGCTGATGAGCTGGTGGATCTCGACGATGGCGCCGACGTCGACACCGCGTGTCGGCTCGTCGAAGATCACCAGCCTAGGCTTCTGGATCAGCGATTTGGCGATCACGACCTTTTGCTGGTTACCGCCGGAGAGCTCGATCATCCGAGCTCGGTCGCTGGTCTGCCGCAGGCTCAGACGTTCGCCCCATTCGCGGGCAAGTTGCCTGGCCCGCGCCAGCGACACCATGGAGACGGGATTGGCGCCCTCGGTCAGTTCACCCACTTGAAGGTTCTCGCCCGCAGTCATGGTTTCGAAGAAGCCGTCGACCTTGCGATCCTCGGTGACATAGACGATGCCGTCGCGCACCGCAGGCCTGGGCACCCGGTAGCGCACCGACTTGCCGAGCAGGCGGATCTCGCCGCCGTGGAAGATGTTGCGCTTCAACAGTCCGGCGACGACCTTGGCCATTTCGGTGCGGCCGGCGCCGACAAGGCCGAACATGCCGGTGACCTGGCCCGAGAACACCGAGAAGGAAGAGTTGCGCACCAGGCCGGCGCAGGACAGGTTCTCGACCGAAAGCACCTTGTCGCCATAAGGCCGCGCCGTGCGCTTGACCTCGCCATGCAGCGTTTCGGTCAGCGTGCGGCCGACCATGGCCTGCACGATCGAAGCGCGGGTGAAGCCCTTGGCTTCGCCGGACGCGACAATCTCGCCATCGCGCATGACCGTGATGCGGTTAGCGACGGCAAGCGCCTCTTCCAGCGCATGGGTGATGAAGATGACGGCGATGCCCTCCTTCACCAGCCGCTGCAAAAGTTTAAAGAAGTGGCTCTTCTCTTCGGGCGTCAGCGTCGCGGTCGGCTCGTCGAAGATGATGACGCGTGCCTTGTGGTGGACGGCGCGCGCGATCTCCACCATCTGCTTGTGCGCCGCGCCCAGCGTGCTGACCTGCGCGGACGGGTCGACCTGGAAGCCCATGCCGGCGAGGAACTGCCGCGCCTGAATGTAGAGGCCGCGCAACCGGTTGAACATCTTCTCTTCGCCGAGATAGAGATTCTGCGCCACCGTCATGGCCGGCACCAGGTTGGTTTCCTGGAACACCATGGCGATGCCGGCGCGCAGCGCTTCGGCGGGCGTGGCGAAGGACACATCCTTGCCGTCGAAGGTCATCTTGCCCTCGGTCAGCTTGAAGACACCGGCCATGACCTTGGTCAGCGTCGACTTGCCGGCGCCGTTTTCCCCGAGCAGCGCATGGATTTCGCCCTTGCGCAGGTCGAAATTGACATTCTTGAAGGCCGGAATGCGCGCGAACGCCTTGGCGGCGTCCCTGAGTTCAATGATGTTGGCGTCCGACATCGCTTAGCCTCGCTTGCCACTGGCGGCGCTCGCCACGCGCACGATCCTCGATCCGCCGCGCGAGGCGACCAGAAGATCATCGCCCAGCTCGCAGGCGCTCAGCGTCCCGTGCACCTTGCCGTCGGCGCGCGAATGGAAACTCGACAGCGGCTTCATGTTCTGGTCGCAAAGGACCACCAGCCCGTAGGACCTTGTCACCGCATATGGCTTCAGCACGTTCATCTGCTTCAACTGGCTGCCTTGCATGGGCTCGCGATAGTCGCGCCATGAGCCGAGCGACGGCGCCATCCAGTAGGCCTCGGGGACTTCCGCCAGCATGCGGGTGCGGTAGGTGTCCTCGCGCAGGATGAACTCCACCAACTGGTTGCGCACGGAATAGAAGGTCAGCCAGTAGCCGGCGTTGAAGGCCGGAGCGATGCGCGCGGGGTAGGCCGGCAGATGCTCCAGCACGGGCAGCGTCGCCTTGGTGGCAAGGTCGATCGCCAGCACGCGGTGGCGCCAGGCCTCCGAGACGTAGATGCGGTTGGAGCCGGTGGTGGCGATGCCGGCCGGCCAGGCCAAGCCATCCCTGATCAGCTCCAGCCGGCCGTTTTTCAGATCGAGCCGCCAGACCGAACCGGATACGCTCTTCTGCATCAGGTCGCGACGCCAACCGCTCGCCGGCACTGAGGCCGAGCCGTTGGCCACCAGCAAGGTGTTGCTGTCGAGGAAGGTGAGAGCGGTGATGCAGGAGAGGCGGCGAGCCTCCTCGCCCGTCGCCTCGCGCCCGTCATGCAGGCCGCCGCGGATGACGACGCCCTTGCCGTCGATGGCCATCGCGGTCATGCCGCGGGCATGGGCGAGTGCGGTGATCTCGCCCGGAAATTCCTGCAAGGTTTCGGCATGGCCGTCGGCGCTAAAGCGCATCAGCCGGTTCGCGCTGCTTGCCAGGAGGCCCTTTTCGGTGCGCACGAGATTGTCGGCCTCGGCGAGGCCGGCGAATTGACCGGCTTCCTCCAGTCCTTGGTTGGGCAGCAACGGCCCGTCGAGCGTCGGCACGGTCACGGCCCACTCGCCACGGCCGAGAAAGCGGTCAAGAAGCTGGTTCAAACCGCTCATGACTTTTTGCCCCAGTAGGAATCCGAGCTGAACCAGTCGGGATCGACGCCTTTCAGGGGCAAAGTGCCCATGCGGTTGTTGAAGATGCCGCAGAGATAGAGGATGCCCTTGTGCTCGCGCATCGAGGTGATCATCGGATGCTTCTCGCCGGCCTGGTCCCACAAGCTTTCGAGGATCTGGCCGTTTTCGTCGAAGCGCAGCACGCAGCCGGTGTTGAGATTGGGCATCAGCCACGCATCTTCCGATACGCGCCGCGCCATGCGGCGGCGGAAGCCCGGCATTTCAAGCGAGAGATCCAATGCCGGCGTGCGCATGCCCATCAGGGCCAGCCAGTAGGTGCCGTCGGAGGCGCGGTTGATGTTGTCGGGATAGCCGGGCAAGCCCTCGATGACGCGCTCGACCTGGCCCTTCTTCGGGCCATCGAAATAGTAGCGGCTGATGCGGCAGGCCCAGCTTTCGGCGAACAGCACCGACTGGCCGTCGAAGGCCGTGCAGATGCCATTGGGGAAGACGAGGTTCGACAGCAGTGTGCGTGTCGAACCGGATTTGGAATCATGGACGATGATGCGTCCGTTGCCGCGGCTTTCCAGCGCGTCGGCATACCAGTCGTGCATCTCGAAGCGCACTGTCGCTTCCGAGAAGACGATGCGGCCGTCCGGCAGGATGTCGCAGTCATCGGCGAGCTTCATGGTGGAGTCGTCGACCACCGAGGTCAGTGAGCGGTTGGTCTCGGCGGTCAGCAGTTTTACATCCCCGGCCGGCGAGACCTGGTAGAGGCCCATGCCGGCGACGCAGATGACGAGGTTGTCGTCGCGGTCGAAAGCCATGCCGAGCGGCGAGCCGCCAATATGTGCGAACACTTCGCTGTCGGTGTAGTGCGGCGGCTGGAAGCGCAGGATATCGCCCTGGCGGCTGCCGGTGTAGAGGCGGTCCTGCCGGTCGAAGATCACATCTTCCGCGCCGTCGAGAAAGCCGAGGCCGATGACGCCGACGTCCTTCAACCGGTCGTTCACCGCCATCGGCGCGCCGGACGCGGTCGAGATCGCCTGCGGCATCTTGGCGAAGGTCGGCGAGATGTAGACACTGCGCAGGATCTTGTGGCGGTTCTTCACCCAGCGCACGTCGAGAAGCACCGACAAAAGCAGCACGATGCCGAGGATCAGGAAATTGACCGGGCCGGGCACGGCCAGCGCAAGCAGGCTGTTCGACAGGACAAGCACGAAAACGGTGCCCATCAGCGCCTTGGCGACCGAGCCGCGCCCGCCGCCGAGCGAGATGCCGCCGAGCACGGTCGCGGTCAACACCTGCAGTTCGAGCCCGGTGCCGATGTCGGAAGCAGCACTGCCGATGCGGGCCGAGAAGAAGAAGCCGGAGAGCGCCACCAGCACCGAGCACAAGACATAGGCGCTGAACAAGATGAAGCGCACATTGATGCCGGCATTGTAGGCAGAGCGCCGCGCGCCGCCGACCGCGAACAGCCGCCAGCCATAGCGGGCGCGCGACAGCACGAGATGGATGATCAGCGCGATGACGACGAAGACCACAA
The DNA here is from genome assembly GCF_004022985.1 of Mesorhizobium sp. M7A.F.Ca.ET.027.02.1.1. Taxonomy (NCBI): domain Bacteria; kingdom Pseudomonadati; phylum Pseudomonadota; class Alphaproteobacteria; order Hyphomicrobiales; family Phyllobacteriaceae; genus Mesorhizobium; species Mesorhizobium sp. M7A.F.Ca.ET.027.02.1.1. The sequence goes on from NZ_RZOL01000012.1 coordinate 34,243, forward strand.
AGGATGTCGGCACGCCCCAGATCGTGCCGAAACCAAGGAAATCATAGGCCGGCGAATCCGAACCGCTGGTGACGATCCGCGTCGAGACCTGCGGGAAGACGATGTCGAAGGTCGAGCGGTAGATGATGAGCGTCACCAGCGTGGTGAGAAAGGCCCGCATGCGCAGGAAGCCAACCAGGAAGCCGTTGATGGCGCCGCAGACGACGCCGAGGCCCAGGCACGCCAACAGGCCGGTACCAAAGCTCCACTGCTCGACATTCATGCCATAGAGCGTGACCAGCACGGCGAGCGCGAAGGTCGACCCGACAGACAGATCGATGCCGCCCGATACCATGACGATGGTCATGCCGAGCACTACCAGGCCAAGCTCGGCGGTCTGGCCGCTGAGATTGGTCAGCGTCGCCAGATCGAAGAAGCCCGGCACGATCGAGCCGAAGATCGCGCACAAAATGACCAGCGCCGTGAAGGGGATGACGCTGTCGATCCACTTCTTGGTCAGGATCTCCCCGACCACGTGGTCGGGGAGCAGGCGGTAGCGCCAGCGCACAAGGCTTTCGGCCATGCTCATCAAGGAAGTCCGTTACTTGAGCTCGTCCAGCTTCCAGCAATTCCTGCCGGTCGCATTGGCCTTGTCGACGCGGGTGATCGGGCCGAAGAAGATGGTCTTCTCGCTGCCCGCTTGCCGCTCGGGCTGCTGCAGCAGCTCGGAAATCTGCTGTGCGGCGATCTCGGCCTGGATCGGGGCATTAAAGTTGAAGATCACGTCGAGCAGCCCGTTCTTGATGCTCTCGCAGCCCGTGGCGCTGCCGGCGCCATTGGTAACGATCGTCACCTGGTCCTGTTTGCCGGCGGCCGCGACGGCGGCGCCTGCGCCGACCTCGGCATTGTCCCAGATGCCCATGATGCCGCACAGGTCCGGATGCTGCTGGAGGACCGTCTCGGTGATCTGGCGGGCCTTTTCGCTCATGTAATCGGCCGGCTGGTCGGAGACGAGCTGCAGCTCGGGATTGGCCTTCAGCACCTCGTCGATGCCGGTGCGCATGTAGATGTTGGCGGCGCCCGTCTGGACGCCGGCGAGCCAGACCACCTTGTGCGAGACGGCATTGGGCCCGGTGCAGTGTTTGGCCAGTTCGCCCATTTCGAGACGGCCCATTTCGATCCAGTCATTGCCGACATAACTGTCGGTCTGGGTGGCCGACTGCATGTTGACTTGCAGCACCTTGATGCCGGCCGCCTGCGCCTGTTTCAACAGGCGTGCGTAGGTCTGGACATCGGGGTTCTGCACGATGATCAGGTCCGGCTTCTCGGCGATGGCGCCCTGCATGGCGCGGATGCCGGCATTGGTGTCGCCGGAGGGATCACGCACTTCAAGGCTGAAGCCGTAGCGTGCCGCGTGACGCTGCCACACCACCACCCATGCCTGGTTGAGGTCCATGCCCTGTGAGATCGGCACGAAGATGACCTTCTTGCCCTTGAGCGCCTCGAGATACGTGGAGCGGCCGACCTGGTCGGTTTCCTGCGCCGTGGTGATTTTCGCCGCGCCCAGCAGCGCGAGCGCTGTCATGCCCGCGAACAGGCAGTTCTTGAACAATTTCATGTTTCTCCTCCCAGATTTATGTCTCGGTTCTTGTTTCAGATGTCGCCGCTTTGCGAGGTCTGCTCGTCGCGCGGATTGATGATGGCGTCGATCGCCAGCGCGCCCAGCAGGATCACGCTCTTGATCAGGTTCTGGCTGGTGTAGCTGAAGTTCAGGATCGTCATCCCGTTGGTCAGGATGCCGACCAGAATGGTGCCGACGATGACGTTGCGTACGCCGCCCTGGCCACCGGAGAGGCCGATGCCGCCCAACACGACCACCAGCAGCACGTCGTAGATCAGGCTGGAATTGTAGAGGCGCGTGTCGATGCCGGTGACCAGCCCCAGCATGATGATGCCGGCGGTATAGGCAATGAGGGCGCTGATGACATATTGCGTCACGATGATCGGGCGCGTCGGCAGCCCGGTGGTGCGGGCCGCGTTCGGGTTGTCGCCAGTGGCATAGACCAGCCGGCCGAAGCGGGTCTTCCTCAGGAAGAAACCCATGAGCGCGGCCACAGCCGCGAAGATGATCACCGACATCGGGATGCTGAAGATGGTTCCGTTGCCGACGAATTTCAGCCAGCCAATATCGGAGGGGGCATAGAGCACGTCGGACGCAAAGACGATGCGGCCAGAGCCGTAGACCGAGGATGCGATGGCAAGGGTGGCGAAGATCGGCGGAATTTCGGCCACTGCCACCATGACGCCGGTGAACAGGCCGATGACCGCGACCAGGATGGCGCCGCACATGATGGCCAGCGTGAAGTCGACGCCCCAGGTGGAGATCCAAATGCTGAAGGCGACGCCGACCACCATCACCGCCACCATGGTCAGGTCGATGCCGCGCCCGACGACGATGAACCCCATGCCGACGGCCAGCGTGCCGAGGATCGAGACATTCTTGAGAATGGCAAGGATGTTGCCTTGGCTCAGGAAATTGTTGAGCGTCGCCGAGAACACCAGGAACAGGACGGCCGAGATCGCGCCGACGACGAGTTCCTGGGACATTTTGATACCCAAGCGCGCGGTGTCGGATTTGCCCGAACCAGCCAAGTCAGTTCCTCCCTCGCTGCCGGTTTGAACCAGCGGCGTGCCAAAGCGGCCTTGCCCCAGGGGCTTTGCCGCGACGACGTTTCCTCCACAGCCCTAAGCCGGCTGCTTGCGTTAAGACCATCGCGACTCAGGGCGGCAGGGGCAATTTCGATTTTCTGATGCGCTGTGCAGTTCGTCAGTGTGGAGAAAGAGGATGAGGAATCGTCGGTTGTGTCCTCTGCCGGATTTCACCTGCCGCAAAGCTCAGCCCGATGCCGGTAGCGTGCCGCGATCCCGTGACGGTACTTTCTTGAGTGACGGGAGTGTCTGGCCCGGCAGTCAAGCGGCTCTGCTTCCCCAGGTTCCGTCCTATAGGCAGTTTCCCTCGATCATCGCCATCAGGCAATCGCCAGATTGTGTGCCGCTGATGCCCAGATCACGCACGCTGTTCATGTGGTTTCGGTCATTCAGGCGGAGGTCGCAGACAAGGTGCCCCTGCGCGCGCAAGCGCTTTCCGAAGTTGGCGGCCTGCTGGTGAAAAGGTGACGTTTCCTGATCTCCCACGAGAATGGTCGCTGCCGTCTCCGGGTCATGCCACCGCGTCATTGGGGTGAAGGCAGCTGCCTCCTCATCGGTGATTCCGATTAGCGGCTGGACGAAGGACGTCTGAAGGGGCTTGAGGTCGTAAAGGCCGCCTAGCAGCAGCGCCGCACGTATGCGCGATGGCATTGGCGTCTTTTCGAACAGGAATGTGGCCAGGTGTGCGCCCGCCGAATGACCACTTACGCTTAGCCGGGCAGGGTCACCGCCATGAGCGGCTATATTGTCCAGCACCCATTGTTTGGCGCGCCGGACCTGGGCGACGATTGCCGCCATCCTGAATTCGGGCATCAGCGCATAGTCGACGATGACGGCAATCGCCCCAGCTTTGGTGACTGTGTTCGCTACATAAGAATAGTCGCTCCTGGAGAACATGCGCCAGTAGCCGCCATGGATGAAGATGTGCACGGGAAGATCCCTGCGCGCGCCGGGCGGAAAGAACAGGTCCAACCTTTCGGCCTTGCCCTCGCCATAGGCGATATCAGCCGACATTGGCAGGGTCGCCCGGGTTTCGGCGCTGCGGCTTACTATGTCGGCCACGATATCGTCAAAGTCGGCCACATGGTCGCGCGTGCGGAAAGGGTCCTTTGACATGACTGCCGGTTCAGAAGGTGACGGCAATATATTTAGCCTCCATGAACTCGGCGATGCCGTGGTGCTGGCCGCCTTCGCGGCCAAGGCCACTCTGCTTGACGCCTCCGAATGGTGCGGCCGGATCCGACATCAGTCCTCGGTTGAGACCGATCATGCCGGCCTCGATCCCCGACGCCACCCGCATGCCGCGTCCAATATCGCGTGTGTATATATAAGCGGCCAGGCCATATTCCGTGTTGTTAGCATGTGCGATCGCCTCGGCCTCGGTGTCGAAGCGTGTGATGGGTGCCACCGGGCCGAAAATCTCCTCGTGCGCCATCTCCGCATCGGGCGGCACATCGGACAGCACTGTGGGCGGATAGAAGAACCCTTCTTCCTCCGAAATCGCCCCGCCGCAAAGCACCTTGGCCCCCCGGCCCACGGCGTCCTTGACCAGGCGGTCAATCTTGTCGACAGCCTTTCTGGTGATCATCGGCCCGCATTCTGTGTCTGCATTCGGTCCCGCTCCCACCTTAAGTGCCGCCATGCGCTTGCGGAGCCCGTCGGCAAAAGCATCATAAATTCCCGATTGTACATAGAGGCGATTGGCGGCGGTGCAGGCTTCGCCGGCGTTGCGCATCTTGGCGATCATCGCGCCGTCGAGGGCGGCGTCGAGTTCGGCATCGTCGAAGACGACAAACGGGGCATTGCCGCCGAGTTCCATCGAACAGGAAATGACATGCTTTGAAGCCTCGCCGAGCAAGGTTCTGCCGACACCCGTCGACCCCGTGAAGGACAGCTTCCTGACGCGCGGATCGGCGAGCATGGCCGAAGTCAGCGGCCCGGGACTGGTCGTGGTCAGCACGTTGACGACACCGGCAGGCACGCCGGCTTCGCTGTAGAGTGCCGCCAGCGCATAGGCCGTCAGCGGTGTTTCACTTGCCGGCTTCAGGACGACAGTGCAGCCTGCCGCCAGCGCCGGCGCGATCTTGCGGGTCGCCATCGCGGCCGGAAAATTCCACGGTGTGATCAGCACGCAGATTCCGATCGGCTCATAATCGACCACGATCCGGTTGGTGCCGGATGGCGCAGTGCCGAATTCACCGGTGATCCGGACCGCTTCCTCAGCATTCCAGCGGAAGAACTCGGCGGCGTACGCCACTTCGCCGCGCGCGTCGCGCAGCGCCTTGCCATTCTCCAGCGAGATCAGCATGGCAAGCGTTTCCGAGCGTTCGACCATCAGTTCGAAACAACGCCTGAGGATTTCCGAGCGTTTGCGCGGCGCCGTCTCCCGCCATCCTTTGGCCGCCTTGGCCGCCGCCTCGACGGCGGCGGTGGCGTCCTCGACCGTCGCATCGGGAACTGCCGCGATCACCGCCCCGGAGGAGGGATCGACCACATCGATGAGCCGACCGTCGGAGGACGGCCGCCAAGTGCCGTCGATGTAAAGTCCGTGCGAAAAACCGCGCACGTCATAGCCATCCTGGTCGAGTTGCTGAGCCTTCAAATTCATCGCTTTGTTCCGTTTTTCACATAACGCAGGCGGCGAGGTCGCCGTCATGGGCAGCCTGGACGAGGCGTCGCATCGTGCCGAGATCGAAGGCACGCGGATTGTTCTTGATCAGGCGGTCGATGCCGAGCGCTTGCTCGGCGGTCCAGTCAAGCTTGTCGGCGGGGAGGCCTAAATCCGCCAGTGTCGGCGTAATACCGATCGCCGCGAACAATCGCCTGATCTCCTCGATTGTGGCGGCTGCCATCTCGGCGGCGGTTCTGGCCTTGGTCTCCAAGCCAAGTGCCGCGCCGATCTCTGCCATCTCGTGAGCGGCGACGCGGCTGTTATAAGTCATCACGTAAGGCATCATTGTCGCCACGCCCAAACCATGGGCGGTGTGGGTGAGGGCGCCTGCCGGATATTGCACGGCATGCGCCGCCGCCGTGCCGGCGGTGCCGAACGCGCAGCCCGCCGCCAGAGCGCCCATCATGACATCGGCACGCGCGTCGGCATCCGTGCCGTCGCTGCAGGCCTTCTCCAGGCT